>JACOYR010000005.1 GCA_016181765.1 Parcubacteria group bacterium
TGTGACACGGATATGATAATGTCCTAGTTGAGGGAAATAGAAATGTCCTACCTGGTGTAGGATGATACTGTTAATCAGTAGCAGTATCATCATATGGCATGTCTACTCCCCATGAGCAAAAAAGAAGTAAATCGCTACGATGTAATGAAACGGCTTTTGCGCAAAGAGATGAATGGTTCCGAAGCCGCCCAGTTGCTCAAGCTCACCTCCCGCCAAGTCAGGAGGCTCAAGAGCCGCATCAAGGCATTGGGCGCCACAGGACTCATCCATAAAGCGCGCGGCCGGAAAGGCAACCGCGCCCTGCCGGAGAACGAGCGCGCCAGGATTGCCTCGCTGCTCCACAAGCGGTACGCGGACTTCAAGCCGACCTTTGCCTCGGAGAAGCTCGGCGAGCTCCACAACATCCACCACGACCCCAAGACCATACGAAGCATCATGATAGCCGAAGGCTTGTGGAAGCCAAAACAGAAGCGCGCAAACGACGCGCACCGCCAGTGGCGGGAGCGCAAAGCTCGTTTCGGCGAAATGGAGCAGTTTGACGGCTCCTACGAGCATTGGTTTGAAGACCGTGGTCCTGAATGCTGTTTACTCGCCGCCATAGACGATGCCACCGGAACGATCACCCGGGCGCAGTTTGACTGCCACGAGGGTGTCCTGCCGGTGTTTGGCTTCTGGAAAGGGTATGTAGCCGATCATGGCAAGCCACGCTCCATTTACCTTGATAAATTGAGCACCTACAAGCAATCCAGCGACATTGCCAAGCAGAACCATGATGCCCTATCCCAGTTTGAGCGGGCCATGACTGACGTGGGTATTGAGCCCATACCCGCCGGAAGCCCGCAGGCCAAGGGGCGGATTGAGCGCCTGTTCGGCACCCTGCAGGACCGGCTCGTCAAAGAGCTACGCTTGGCCAACATCAGCTCCATTGAAGCGGCCAACGAATTCCTGGCCGCCGTGTTCATCCCGAAGTTCAACCAGCGGTTCGGCGTTGCTCCGCGGTCAACGGGCAACCTGCACGCGTCCCTCTCCCCAAAGGAGCGGGCGCGCCTTGACCGCACCTTCTCCCGGCACACGTCCCGCATTGTCAGAAGCGACTTCACCGTGAGCTATCACAACCAATGGTATCAGCTGGCCGAGCATCAGCCGGTTACGGTCTGCAAGAAGGATTCCGTCATCATAGAGGAGCACACCACCGGCGAGATCAAAATCAGGCGCCGCGATGCCTGTCTCTCCTACGCCATCATTCCCAAGGGAGCGCCGAAACAGAAAGCCCCGTTATGGGTGCTGGCCGCGTCTGCGCCTAAGTCAGTGAGCAGGAGAACCCCGGTCAAGCCAGCCCCGGACCATCCATGGAGACGATTCACCTTTGCAAACCAATCATCATTATCACACCGTGCCAAACTGCCCGACTAGGACATTTCTAAATCCTTCAAAGTAGGACATTTCTATTTCCCGTTGACATGCTGTCTTTTTGTTTTGTAAAATTAATACGATTTGCTACACTTAGGTTCCATGGAGTACATTACTGACATGCACCTGCACTCGCGGTACTCGCGCGCCACGAGCAGGGATTTGAACATTGAGGGATTGTATAAAGGCGCGAGGCTGAAGGGCATTGATATTATCGGCACCGGTGATTTTACGTTCCCGGCGTATATACAGGAAATGGAAAAAGAGCTTGAGCCCGTGGGCGGGGGGCTGTACTCGTTCAAGCGCAAGAGCCAAGTCGGGAGCGTGCCCGTCAAAAATGACCGTGACCCGAAGTTTATCATCACCACGGAAATTTCCAACATCTACAAGCGGCACGGCAAAGTCCGGCGCATCCATACGGTCATAGTCGCTCCAGGTTTGGACGAAGTTAAAAAATTAAATAAGCAGCTGGATAAAATCGGCAATATCAAATCAGACGGCAGGCCCATCCTGGGCATGGACGTGGCGGACATGGCAAAGATCATCTGGGGCGTGTCAGAAGATTTCATCATCATTCCGGCGCATGCGTGGACTCCATGGTTTGCGATCTTCGGGTCCAAGTCCGGGTTTGATTCCATAGAAGAATGTTTCGGCGATTTAACGCCGAAGATATACGCCATTGAAACTGGTTTGTCATCTGACCCGGCCATGAACTGGCGGCTCTCGCAGTTGGACAACATCTCAATCGTTTCAAATTCAGATGCGCATTCCCTGCCGAACCTGGGGCGCGAAGCTACGGTGTTTGAGCTTGAAGCGGCGTCAATCGCAAACATAAAAACCGCCCTGCGCAAAGGCGCATCAACAAAAAACAGGCTCGCGTATACCATTGAGTTCTATCCGCAGGAAGGCAAGTACCACTACGACGGACACCGCGACTGCAAGTTCGTGTGCGATCCCAAAGAAACCAAACGCCTAAAAGGCATCTGCCCAAAGTGCAAAAAGCCCCTTACTGTTGGCGTTGACTACCGCGTTTCCGAATTGGCGGACCGCGAGGAACCCAAAAAGTTTGGTGAATTCAAATACATTGTGCCCTTGCAGGAAATTATCGCGGACGCGTTTGCGCAGAAAAAGGGAACCAAGCGGGTGCAAGAAACGTACGGCGCGCTGATTGCTTCCGTTGCTGACGAATTTACACTGCTGCTGAAAACGCCGCTTGCGGACATAGAAGCGTTCGGCATTTCCGAAATTGCGGAAGGCGTGCGCAGAGTCCGGGAGGGCGAGGTGCACATAGAGCCGGGTTACGACGGGGAGTACGGCGTGGTTTCGGTCTTTCGTCCGGACGAGCAGATATCTGCAAAAAGCAAGCAAAAAACCCTTTTTTAGGCCCAACATAAAAATGAAAAACCCGTCTACTATTTTTGCAGGCGGGTTTTTCATTTTTGTTTTAGCGCTTCTTTCGGCGATGGGTCGTCTTTCGCTTTGCAGTGCTGCGGCGCTTGGTGCTCTTGCGCTTTGTCGTTCTGCGCTTTGCAGTCTTGCGCTTGGCCGTTGATTTGCGGCGTTTTCGTGCTGCCATATTTTTATCTTCGGTTTATGTTTGTTTGCTGCGCGGTACGACTACACCGCGCAAGTTGTTATTTGCATTATACCACGCACGGAAATAAAGCAATACTCCTTTTTTGTAAAGCTGTGGACAACTTTTATTGCGAAGTTGTTTGTTATTATTGTTGCAGCTGTTTTTTGATCGCCTCTCCCCTTTGAATGCCGGCCTCCACCTCCTGTTTAATCTGCGCGAGCGCCGCGTCCGGAATGTTGAAGTCAGTCGGCATGTTGACACTGCCGATGTCCGGAGTCATATCAGGAATCATGGAGCTGATGTCCGGCGCGCCCGGCGGCATTTTGATAATCGGGTTAATGCCGGTAGGCAGGCCGATTTCGTTTAAGGTAATGTCCAACACTACATCCGGTCCTCCGGTGCCGGTCGGGTACGGAAAGGCAATCGGCATAACCGGCAAATCAATGCGGGCAGACAAAACCATAGTGAGCATGTCTGGCGTTTTGTTGAACGATTTAATGGTGACGAACGGCGGCAGGTACGGGGCTATCATGCTTTTGTCCAAGTACTTTACAACCTCGTTTCCGATTTTTTGTTTTATTTCCTCGTCACTCGGGATTTGGCTTAGCGCTTCAGCCGGAAGGTCGGCCGGAATGAGGGAGGCGTACTGGCTCTTAAAGCTGTCGTATACCAGGTCAATTTCTTTTTTTAGGTCCACAGTAACGTCCACTTCAATATTTTTAACGCCCATTCTGCCCGACGTGTACGTACCGGCCGGAATATTAAGCTGGCCCAGGTTGACGATGTTTTTCCCGGGGTACAGTGTTTTTACGCCGCTTGAGGGCAGCACCACTATTGCCTTGCCTTCGTTGTTGGTGAACACGAGGTCATCAAGCTCCACCCGCACCTCAGGCACGCTTACCGATGGCCGAAGGTTAGGCGGATCCATAAGAAAGACGTTGACTTTGCCAAACAGAAATTGGAAATACGGCGAGAGCAGTATGCCGACAACAATCGCGCCGGCGACGAACTTTGGTAGTTTAACCGTTGCAACCCCAATAATGGCAATGGCCAAAGCAACCGCCCCCATTATCGCTAGCTGCGAGCCGCTGGCAAAGGTGCCATAGTACTTTTCGGTTGCAAACGAAGCAAGATATCCAAGAACCGGAACAAGGATTGCCCCCAATGGAATTGACCAGTATTTTTTCATAGTCATTTTGTAAATGATATAACGATATTATTATAGCATTATTTAAACAAAAATCCATCCGCTCCCGAGCGGATGGATTTTTGGTGGACCTGAGGAGACTCGAACTCCTGACCTTCGCCTTGCAAAGGCGTTGCTCTACCAACTGAGCTACAGGCCCCCGCGACGCAGTCGCGGCGTGCACACGACTGGTTTTTGGTCTGTTTTAGATTCCCGGACTCAAGAGCCTGCCCACAGTTCCTTCCAGGAATCCCTGGTGCAGATTCGTAATGGCGAGCATGCCCGCAAAAATAATCCCCAAGCCGATGAGCTTGTACAAAAGCCGGGTGCCGCCCATGGTGCCGAGCTTTGATTCGGCCCAGTTGCTGTATCCCGCAAACTGGACCACTGCTTCCGTTTTCCAGATGAGCAGGAATCCCAGGAGCACCAGGATGATTCCAATTATTATTCTCATATGTTTGTATTTTTGTCTTAGATGGCTCCTGGTGGACGGTGAGGGGATCGAACCCCCGGCCTTCTCGGTGTAAACGAGACGCTCTAACCAGCTGAGCTAACCGTCCTGGTGCCCGTACGGAAAGCCCGGCATGCGCCGGGCTTAGAGTCAGATGCTTACGCTTTGATTTCTCTCAGCCGCTTTTTTGTTGTCCGCAAATAGTAAGGCTTTGCCTGCCGCGTGCGGTACGTCCGCACCAGCTCAAACTTCGTGAGCGAGGGCATTTTTAGAGGAAAGATTTTTTCAACGCCGATGCCCCCGGAGACCTTGCGCACCGTAATGGTTGCGCCGGCTTCGGTGCCGTGCTTGTGCGCGAGCACCATGCCTTGAAACACCTGGGTGCGCTCTTTTTCCTCGCCTTTCGGGTTTATGTCAACAATTTTCTGGTGCACCCGGACCAGCATGCCGGGCGCGATGTCCTGTGGGTTGATTTCCTCGTAGTCTAATTTCCCCTTTTTAACTTTGGGCTTTTCAGCTTCGGAAACCACTTCTTCCAGAGCGGTTTTCTCTTCTTTAGATTCCTCTGCAGGCGCCCCTTGCGGGGTTTCAAGGGTATTTTCTTGTTTTATCTCATCTGCCATATGATTTGCCTCAATAAGTAGAACCATTACAGATTAGCGCTTTTCGCGGGATTTGTCAATAATCGCGCTCTTGAAGCGATGTGGTTCAAACGGCTTAAGCCTTTTTACCCGGACAGAGAGTCCCCGCTTTTGCAGAGCCTCTTTCAGGCCTTTGGTGTAGGATGTTTGGTCATACCCCAGGGCAATGATGTCCGGCTTGAGCGATGCCACAAAATCGTACACCTCGGCAGGGTCCCCATCAATGCCTAAAAATACTCGGTCAATTTCTTGGCACTGCTTTATCAATTGTACGCGTTTTTTTTCGGATCTGCGCGGCCGCTTTCCTTTAATGCGCGCAACAACAACGTCCCTGCCAACAATGCAGATCAGCCTATGCCCGAGTGCTCGCGCCTGTTGGAAGTAGTTTTTGTGCCCGGGATGCACGCCGTCAAACGTGCCTGACACAAGTATGGTTTTTAATGGGATGAGATAATTGAGTACGCCATCATTGATTTCTGCGGCGTCTTTTAATTGAAAATCGCCAATTGCAGTGCGTTTTAATTCTTCAACATAGGCCCCTGTTTTGAGCTTTTTTCCGATATCAGCGGCAAGCGTGCGTATAAAGGTGCCGGATGAAACGTGGCAGCAGATTTTTAGAAGATCACCTTTCAAAGATAAAAACTTGATGTCGTGCACCTCAATTTCAACCGGCTTTCGTTTCACTTCTTTGCCCTGCCGCGCCAGCTTGTACAAACGAACGCCGCCTATTTTTTTTGCTGAATGCATCGGCGGCACCTGTGTTTGTTTGCCAATGAACGAATGCAAGACTGATTCAATATCATTTTTCGCGATGGACACTTTCCGCACGTTTGATAGTGTGCCGGTCCGGTCCTGCGTATCTGACGTAGCGCCCAGCTTCAATGTCGCCTCATACGTCTTATCCAGCCCCACATAATGCCGCAATAACTTGGTCGCTTCGCCAATGCCAACCAAAAGCAGGCCGTTAGCAAAGGGATCCAAGGTGCCTGCATGGCCGATCTGTTTGATGCTAGTAATCCGCCGGAGCTGGTAAATCACATCATGGGAAGTCGGGCCAGGGGGCTTGTTGATGAGTAAAAAACCGCTAATCATAGCTCACCCTTTTCCTTTCGTGCGTTTCCGAATCTCTGTAATCTGGTCCCGAATGGAGGCGGCTTTTTCAAAGTCAAAATTACGGGCCGCAAGCTCCATCTTTGCCTCAAGCTCTTTTATCAAAACAGGAATCTCCTCGTCAGACATCTTTTTCAGATCAATGCCAAGGTCCCCTGGTTTTTCTTTTTTGCGCTGGCCTTTGAGGTACACGTCTTTCACCGCTTTCCGGATGCTCTGCGGGGTAATCCCGTGCTTCCGGTTGTACGCTTCCTGAATGCTCCGGCGGCGCGAGACCTCGGAAATGGCGCGCTTCATAGAACCAGTAACCGAATCAGCGTACATAATCACGTGCCCTTCGCTGTGGCGCGCCGCCCGGCCCATGGTTTGGATTAAAGAAGTGTCGCTGCGCAAAAATCCTTCTTTGTCCGCATCCAGAATCACGACCAAAGAGACTTCGGGCAAGTCCAAGCCTTCGCGCAAAAGATTGATGCCAACCACCACGTCGTACACGCCGAGCCGCAAGTCGCGCAGAATGTCCAGCCGTTCAAGCGTTTCCACCTCGGAGTGCAAATAGTGCACCTTGATGCCCATTTCCGCGAGATACTCCGCCAGTTCTTCAGCGAGCCTTTTCGTCAAAGTCGTCACCAGGACTCTCTGGCGCTTGTCGGTCCGCTTTTTGATTTGCTCCAGCAAATCATCAATCTGGTTTTTGGTTGGCTTTATCTCAACCAGAGGATCAAGCAATCCGGTCGGCCTAATCAGTTGCTCTGCAACCCGGTTTTGGTCCGAGTAATTGATGTGGCCTTTTGCGTCCATCTTGACTTGTTTGGCCGAGCGCGCAAGCTCGAATGGACGCGGGGTCGCGGAAACGTAAATCATCTGGTTTGTCCGCCCAACAAATTCATCAAACTTCAATGGCCGGTTATCCAAGGCCGAAGGCAGGCGGAACCCGTAATCAACCAATGTCTGCTTGCGCGCCCTATCGCCGTTGTACATGCCCCCGATTTGGGGAACCGTGATGTGGGATTCGTCTATAAACAAAAGATAGTCCTTGGGGAAATAATCCAAGAGCGTTGAAGGCGGCTCCCCGGGCTTTCGGAAGTCCAAATGGCGCGAATAGTTTTCTATGCCGTTGCAGTAGCCGATTTGGTCCATCATTTCCAGATCAAACGCGGTGCGCTCCTGGATGCGTTGTGCCTCAATCAACTTGTCCGCTTTCTTAAAATACGCAATCCTATCCCGCAGCTCATCGCGGATATTTCCCTGCGCTGCTTTAAGCTCTTCGCGCTCAATCACATAGTGTTTTGCCGGGTAGATGCGCACTTCTCCTGTACGGGCGCCCTCATCAAACACCGCATCTCCGGTCAACGGGTCAAACGCTTTGATGGCATCAATTTCATCACCGAAAAAGTCAATGCGGTACGCGAATTCCTCGTACCCGGGCTGCACTTCAAGGACATCTCCTTTTACGCGATAAGTGCCGCGCTTCAGGTCATAGTCGCTGCGTTCATACTGCAGGCTCGCGAGGAGCCGGAGCGCATCATTCCTGTTGATGGATTCGCCCGCCTTAAATTCAGCGCGCATATTTTCATATGAATCCGGCCTGCCCAAGCCGTAGATGCACGAAACAGACGCCACAATCACCACGTCTGTGCGCGTCAAAAGCGCGGTGGTGGATGCCAGGCGCAAGCGGTCAATCTCCTCATTGATTTGTGTTTCCTTTTCAATGTACGTGTCGCTTTTTGGCACGTACGCCTCGGGCTGGTAGTAGTCATAGTACGAGACAAAGTAGTGCACCGCGTTTTTCGGGAAAAATTCCTGGAACTCGCTCGCGAGCTGTGCGGCTAATGTTTTATTGTGGCTGATGATGAGCGTGGGTTTTTGAACGTTTTGGATGACGCACGCCATTGAGTAGGTTTTACCGGATCCGGTCACCCCCAAGAGCGTCTGGTCGCGGAAGCCCTTTGCAACGCCGCCCGAAAGATCCGCAATGGCTTGCGGCTGGTCCCCTGTTGGCTTGAATGATGACTGGATTTTGAACTTCATGAGTGTGTTGCCTGAAGACACTAAACCATTAAATGTCGCTTTAGTCAAAGCTTTCAGAAAGCGTTTATTAGAGCTATACTATTCTATATGATTGCATCCATTTCAGGAAAAATTATCAAGAAAACAGGCGCTACGGCCATTGTGGATGTGCACGGCGTGGGATACAAGGTGAGCGTCCCGGCCAGTGAACTGGCGGAGCTCAAAACCGGCTCTGAAGCCGCGTTTTTTACGCACCTCGCGGTTAAAGAAGATGCCCTGGATTTGTACGCAAGCCGCGACCCCAGAGTCATTGAGTGGTTTGTGATGCTCTTGAACGTGAAAGGAATCGGCCCCAAGTCAGCGCTTTCCGTGATGTCCGTGGCGCGTCCGCAGGATCTTTCCGCGGCCTTGCAGGCCGAGTCTCCGGACGCATTGGTGAACTGCGGGGTGAGCAAGAAAGTCAGCGAGCGCATTGTGCTGGAGCTCAAGGCGAAGGCAAAAGATTTGATAGACGTGCAGGATGCGGCCACCAAGGAGTCCATCATTCTTGGCGGGGAAGCCTTGCAGGCTTTGGAGGCCCTGGGCTACTCCCGCGAGCACGCACGCGAGGCGCTCAAAGATGCGGAAGGCGATGATGTGGGCGCCAAAGTGAGGAGCGCGCTGAAAGTCTTGGGCAGGTAGTATGTGGCGGGAAGTTGATGATAAAGTCACATGGAATGATGCGGTCAGCGTCCAGCCAAACGCGCGGTTTTTGCAGTCATGGGAATGGGGCGAGTTCCAGGAATCACTCGGCCGCGCTGTTAAGCGCCTTTCCTGGAATGATGAAGTCCTCGTGCAGGCGATTAAGATGCCTTTGCCTCTGTCAAACCACTACTGGTACATCCCGCACGGGCCGCTTTTATCCAAAAGCGCGCCAGGCTGGCAGGATGAGCTCAAAGAAACTCTAAATGACGGAGCGCTGTTCGTGCGCGTGGATCCGGTTAATGATTTTGTGATTAAAGGCGCGCGAATTATGCGCGCAACCCAGCCGCAGTGCACGCGGATTCTGGATTTGTCGCAATCCGAGGATGCCCTGAAGAACCGCATGCGCCAGAAGACGCGGTACAACATCCGTTTGGCGGAAAAACGCGGGGTTAACATCAGCACAGGTTCAATCAGCGATTTTTTGCGGCTCAACGCCGAAACCAAAACACGGGACAAGTTCGCTTCACATCCGGACGAGTACTATCAAAACATGGTCGCGTCACTGCCGAAAGATTTCATCAAAATTTACCAGGCGTCATATCAAAACACAATCATCGCCAGCAATATAATCATACTGTACGGAGATACGGCAACCTACACGCACGGCGCTTCATCAAATGAACACCGGGAGACAATGGCTCCGTATCTTTTGCACTGGCGCATCATCCAAGAACTTAAAAAACAGGGGATCAGGCATTATGATCTCTGGGGCATCAATCCTGCAGATGAGTCGCACCGCGCATACAAAAAATCCTGGCAGGGCATTTCCAGGTTTAAGGAAGGGTTTGGCGGCGCGGCCGCGTGCTATCCGAATTCGTTTGACGTAATCTACAACTCGTGGTTGTATACTATGTATACATTCTTAAGAAAATTCCGTTAGTATGATCAGAAAAATCGTCATTCCCGCGGCAGGCAAAGGCACGCGCATGCTGGACCTTGCAAAGGACCGCCCAAAACATTTGATTGATGTGCTTGATAAGCCGTTCCTCTATTACGTGCTTAACAATATCCAGAACGCGGGGTACGAAGAAATTGTTCTGGTGGTGGGCAACCACGCGGAAAAAATGGTTGAGTTTAGCCAAGGCATCGGCAAAGAGTTTCCCTTAACGCTCATTGACCAGTTCAAGGCGATGGGCGCCGAGCGCTATGGGACTGCGATTCCGGTACTTGCCGCAGCCGAAGCGGTTGGGGACGAGAATTTCGTATGCATCTATGGAGATAATTTGTACAGCCCGCGCGATTTGGCTGCCATCCGGGAGCTGGATGATGAGTACGCCTGGCTTTCTCTGCTGGAAGTTCCGAATCCGGAAAAGTACGGCGTGCCTATTGTAGAGGGTGATGTGGTGCGCGATTTTGTGGAGAAGCCTAAAACATTCATCTCAAACTGGGTGTCAATCGGATGCTATAAGTTTACGCCCGCCATTTTCGCGGAGGCGGCCAAGGTGGGCAAGTCCGAGCGCGGGGAGTATGAGCTCACGGACGCCATTTCATCATTGGCGAAACAAGGAAAAGTGCGCGCGCGGAAGATGCTGGATTACTGGATGGATTTCGGCAATCCGGATGATATCAAAAAGGTGGGTGATTTTTTACAGCAGAAAAAATAATTCCCCCTCCTTTATTAAGGAGGGGGCGAGGGGGTGGTTCTTATTTACAGTATTTGCAAAATTTCCCTTGGGCTTGCGTACTCGCAAGTTAAGGGAAATTTTGAAAGGAAGAGGCGGGCGGAGGGTGGAGCGGACTGGCGATAGCCAGTACGCGTAACCCACAGTCCCGACTCTGACGCCGCGCTCCCGTCGTTCAACGGATAGGACACAAGATTCCGGATCTTGTAATAGAGGTTCGATTCCTCTCGGGAGCACCAGTGGTCTACGAAGATACTTTTTTGCCTACTATAATAGTTTTATGAAGTTCGGCATCATCCTGCAATCCAACAAACCCGAACACGCCTGGAATACGTTCCGTTTCGGCATCACCGCGCTCAAAGCCAACCACCAGGTGGAGATTTTCTTGATGAGCGAAGGCTCGGAATTGGACGCCATCCAGGACACCAAAGATTTTGACATCTCTGCAAAAGTGGCGGAATTCAGAGAATTGAAAGGCGTAATATATGCGTGCGGTTCCTGCCTCAAGGTTCGCGGAAAGGAAGCGGGCAGCGTGTGCCCGGTTTCCACGATGTCCGATTTGCTCAACATGGTTGAGGATTCGGACAAAGTCTTGGTGTTTGGTTAAATGTATGATTAAGATCGTTTTTATCGCAGGTCCTTACATAGGAGACGGAACAGTTGAGGCTATTGAGCGCAATATCCGCGAAGCGGAAAAATATCAGATTGCGCTCGCCAACAGAGAAGTCGGCTTTTTCTGCCCCCACAACCACACCGAACATTTTAGCAGCAAGAAAGGCGCTACTCCGCCCGAGAAGTTTTACTATGATCTGGATTTTCAATTTCTTATGCGCGCGGCAGATGCAGTTTTAGCCATGCCGAATTGGGAAAAATCGCGGGGCGCAAAAAGAGAAGTGGAGTGGGGGTTGGAAAAAGGAATGAAGGTATTTTACCCGAAGGACCCAACAGATATTGAGGAGATTGTACAATGGGCAAAACCGAATGAAAGTATTACTTGCTACAAATAACCAAGGCAAAGCCGCCCGGTTTAAGCGCCTGCTGGAACAGGCGGATGCAGGCATTGAGCTGTGCACGCCAAAAGAACTGCACATTGACGGCATTGACGTTGACGAAACCGGCGCCACGCTTGCCGAAAACGCGGAACGCAAAGCCCGGGCATATGCCGGAATGGCGGACATGCCCATTCTTGCCAATGATATCGGCCTGTATGTTGCGGGCGAGGGCTTTATGGACGCCCCTAAAAGGACGGCTCTGGGAGGGGTACAAGAACACTACTTAACACAAGAAGAGATAGCCCGCAAACTTTTGAATTTTTGGAAAGGCATTGCCCAAAAACACGGCGGGAGCGTGGATGCGGCCTGGGTTGAGGCGTTCGTGGCCGTGTATCCCGACGGAAGCGTAAAAAGAGCCAGTTCCCGCAGGGAGATCATCCTCACTGACCGGGAGCTCGGAGAAGTGCCCCTGCACTTGCCGATTCGCGCTTTGTACTATTCAAAAGCAACAAACAAACCCGCCATTCAGCACACAGAAGAAGAGGAGTGGTTAGAGATGCAGCCGGTAATTGATGCGTTGATTGCGGTTTTGGCTAAGTAGGGATAAAAAGACAACGAGGACACGGGTCCAGTATCATTTCTTGTTTTTACTGCGGTTTCGTGGTACTATGGCGCATATGCAGGCCGTAACCACAACCACGGTGCGCATCCCGGAATCAGCCCTCAAAAAAGGAGTGGTGCTTTTGGATTTGGATGAGTACAACCAGCTTCGCGAACAAGCGGTGCCCACCTATTATTTGACCGGCAAGGCGGCCGAGGATTTAGATCGTGAAGTTGAGAAAGCATTGCAGGAAGACCGGGAAGGGAAAACCAGGCGGATTAAGTCGTTGCGGGATTTGCGTTGATATGAATTGTTATGGAAATTTTTACCACGCCGAAATTTGACAGGCGGTATAAGAAGCTCCCGATTCACATACAATTGAAAGCTGAACAAAGGGAAGATATATTCGCGCAAAACGTGCATGATCCGCGCCTGGAGACACATAAATTGCACGGCAAAGACAAGGATTGCTGGGCGTATTCAATTGACCGAAATTACAGAATAAAATTTTTATTTAAAGACGGGGGGAATATTTTGTATATAAATGTCGGTACCCACGACGAAGTCTATTGATAATTAAAGGGCGCGTTTCGGCGCTTTTTATGTTGAAGCAATGTGTCAAAAAATTTATCCCGCGATTGTTCCTCTCCGCGTACCACAAGGCGCTCGCCATCGCCGCGAACATCATCTATTGGTTTCCCTCGCACCAGCTCATCACCATTGGGGTCACGGGCACCAAGGGAAAATCCTCAACCGTCATCATGATCACCCGCATTTTGGAGGAAGCGGGGTTTGCGGTCGGGTCCATGAATACCGTGTTTTTTAAGATCGGCGGCAAGGAGTGGCAGAATAATAAAAAGCAGGGCATGCTCGGCCGTTTTGCCCTGCAAAAAATGCTCCGCGCTATGGTGCGCAAAAAGTGCACGCACGCAGTGATAGAGGTTACGAGCGAGGGCGTTGCCCAGCACCGGCACTGGGGTATTGCGTTTGACGTACTGGTGTTCACCAACCTAACGCCCGAGCACATTGAGTCGCACGGGTCGTACGAGCGCTACCGCGCGGCCAAGCAGCTCGTTTTCAGGAACCTCTCAAAAACGCGGCGCAAAACCATAGGTGGAAGCCAGGTCAAAAAAGTGATTATTGCGAACGCAGAGGATGCGGAAGCTTCGCAGTTCCTCAAGTTCAAGGCGGATGAGAAATGGTCAGTGAGCTCGGACCCAGCCTGCCTTCCCGTGCTCAAGAACAATTTTGAAGCGCACCTGTGCGCCGATGAGGTGAAGGATACAGAACAGGGGGCGTCCCTCTCATTGGAGGGGCGCTACATCCAGCTCCCGTTCCACGGAGCGTTCATGGCGCGCAACGCTTTGCTCGCCATTGCCGCAAGCCGCTCGCTCGGGGTAGCGCTTTCCGCGTGCGAGCAGGCGCTTGAGAACATGGGGCCCATCCCCGGCCGCGTGGAAATGCTCAAAACAAAATCCAACGCCACCGTGATTATTGATTACGCACACGAACCGCAGTCTTTTGAGGCTATTTTCAAGCTCGGCCGATCGCTTGCGGGAGCGCACCGCGTCATCAGCGTGTTCGGCGCAACCGGCGGAGGCCGCGACGCCGCAAAGCGGCCGGTTATGGGCGCGCTCGCCGGCTGCCACTCGGATATAATCATCCTCACCACGGATGATCCCTACGACGACGACCCGCAGGCTATCATCAACGACATTTTGCCGGGCATCGCGCAATCGCCAAAGAAGTGGAACCAAGGGAAAAATCTGTGGAGTATTGTTGACCGCGCCCAGGCCATCAAGCGCAGCCTCGCGCTCGCCCAATCCGGGGACATTGTCCTGCTTCTAGGCAAGGGGTCAGAGCCGGTCATGGCAGTCGCGCACGGGAAGCACGTACCCTGGAGCGACCGCAGCGTGGTGGAATCATTAACATCGTAGGCTATGCCGTGGTTCAGGGCACGCTATATCCGGTCTCACAAGCTCAAACTCGCCATATGCTTTTGGGCGTTCGCGTTTTTCGTGTGGCTTTTGTTTTATGTTGGGGCATCCTTTCAGTCTGTTCTTGGTTCTCCGGAAGCTGCGCGCGCATGGGTGCTTGGGTTCGGCCGCGCGGCGCCGCTCGCCTTTTTCGTGCTGCAGGTTCTGCAGGTTGTGGTGGCTCCGCTCAACGATTTCGTCATTAACGTTACCGGCGGATTTCTGTTCGGCCCGTGGCTCGGGTTTGCCATAAACTACACCGGCTGGATACTCGGGGCCGTGGTTGTTTTTTTTCTCGCCCGCAGAGTCGGCATTCCGTTTGTCCGCCTGTTTATCCGCGAAGATAAGATTGAGCGATACAACCGGATTGTCGCACAGGGGCAGTACCTCATATTTGTGCTGTTCCTTTTGCCCGGTCCGCCGGATGACCTCTTGGTGTATGTAGCCGGGCTCTCGCGGTCCTTTAAGTTCCGGACATTTTTGTGGATGATTGTTGTTTCCAAGGTTCCCGGAAAACTAGTGACGAGCTTCATTGGTTCAGATGTTGCCGGGCTTGATGTCAGCGCGTTTTCGGTTTTTCTGTACGCTCTTTTTGTTGTAGGCAGTTTGCTTGTCGTGGCGCGGCATAGGTCAGAACTGCGCCAGCTCTGGCCCCGTACTAAGGGCAATCCGATAAATTTGTCAAAATAGAAATGCTGTGCTAAAGTGAGGACTCTTTGAGTTATCCACAGATGCTGTAACATTTTGGCCATAGCCTCCTTGACAGGTATTGTCAAAATAGATACAATATCCTCTGTCATGCATCAACTATTCCTCGTTTTTGTGAAACAGTGTTTTTGTTTCCCAAAACAGACTTTGCTGTCAAGCACAGCATGCCGGTAAAAGCCTTATTTTAGCCAAAATAAGGGATTTTTTATATTATGACCCAAAAAAGCCAGGCCATGGATGCATCAGTGCGATTTTCCCCGAAAACAGACCGGAAGTTTTTTACGACCCTGCACGATGCTATTCCGCTCCCGGACCTTATTGAATCCCAGAAACAATCCTATGACTGGTTTTTGAACGATGGTTTGCGCGAGCTGTTTGACGAAATTTCGCCCATTCGGGACTTCATCGGCCGGGATTTGGAGCTGTACCTGGAGGACTACTACCTTGATGACCCCAAGTTTGACGAAACCACGGCGCGCGCCAAGAACGTCAGCTACGAGTCCGCCATCCGGGTGCGCGCCCGGCTCGTGAACAAGCGGAGCGGGGAAATCAAGGAGCAGGAGATTTACCTGGGCGATTTTCCCATGATGACCCCGCGCGGCACGTTCGTCATCAACGGCATTGAGCGCGTGATCGTGTCCCAGCTCATCCGCAGCGCCGGCGTATTTTTCACGTCCGAGATGGTGCGCGGGACCACGCACTACGGCGCCAAGATCATTCCGAACCGCGGGGCGTGGCTGGAACTGGAGACCGATGCAAACGGCGCCGTCTGGGTGAAGATTGACCGCAAGCGCAAGGTGGCGGTCACGTCGCTTCTGCGCGCGTTCGGGTACGGATCCGAAGGCGAGATCCGCGCGCTCTTCCCGGGCTTGGCCGTTCGCGAGCAGGCCATGCTTGATGAGACGCTCAAGCGGGATTCCGCCAAGAATGAGGACGAGGGGCTCAAGGAAGTGTACAAGCGCATCCGCCCCGGCGACCTTGCCACGGCGTCCAACGCCAAGCAGTTGATCCATGCCATGTTTTTCAATTTTGACCGGTACGACTTTTCAAAGGTGGGGCGCTACAAGATCAACGAGCGCTTTAAGCTCTCGGTGCCGAACGACAAAGAGCACCGCATCCTGCGCCAGGAGGATCTGGTGCTCGTCATCCGGGAGATCATGCGCTTAACGCGCACCCAGGAGGCTGCCGATGACATTGACCACCTCTCAAACCGGCGCGTGCGCACCGTTGGAGAACTCGTGCAGAACAAGCTGCGGGTCGGCCTCGCCCGCATGGAGCGCATCATCAAGGACCGCATGTCAACCTTGGACATTAACACCATTACCCCGAACCAGCTCATCAACGCGCGGCCGGTGATCGGCTCCATCAAAGAGTTTTTCATGTCTTCCCAGCTTTCGCAGTTCATGGACCAGACCAACCCCCTCGCCGAGCTTGAGCACAAGCGCAGGCTCTCGGCCATGGGCCCGGGCGGGCTTTCGCGCGAGCGGGCAGGGTTTGACGTGCGCGACGTGCACCGCACGCACTACGGCCGCATCTGCCCCATTGCGACTCCGGAAGGCCCGAACATCGGGCTCGTGGGGCATTTGGCTTCGTACGCGCGCATCAACCAGTTCGGATTTTTGGAAACGCCGTATCGCACCGTGGTTGTGGACGAGGATGGCCGCGCGCGCGTAACGGCGCAGGTGGTCTATTTGTCCGCGCTCCAGGAATCGCAGAGCGTCACCACGGCAGCGACCGTGCCCATTGACGAGAGCGGGCACTTTACAGCCGAGAAGGTGGAGGCGCGCGTGAAAGGGGAGCCTATGTTCGTTCCAGCTATCGAGGTGCAGTATATGGATATTTCGGCAAAGCAGATTGTGAGCATTGCCACTTCCTTGATTCCGTTTTTGGAGCACGATGACGCGGTCCGCGCGCTGATGGGAACGAACATGCAGCGCCAGGCCATTGCCGTGGTGCGCCCCGAATCCCCGATTGTGGGCACGGGCGTTGAGTACCGCGCAGCCATGGACTCGGGCCAGGTGCTGCTCGCGGAGGATGACGGCGAGGTGATTGGCGTGCAGTCCGACAAGATCACCATCAAGCACAAGAAAGAAATCAAAGAGTACCGCTTGGGCAAGTTCGTCCGCTCCAATGCATCCACCAGCATGAACCAGAAGCCCATCGTAAACCGCGGCGACAAAGTGGCGGCCGGCGAGGTGATTGCGGACGGCGCGGCAACGGAGGGCGGCGAGTTGGCGCTCGGCCAGAACGTTTTGGTTGCATTCCTCTCCTGGGAAGGCGGCAACTACGAGGATGCCATCCTGATTTCCGAGCGCCTGGTGCAGCAGGACCGGTACACCTCCATCCATATTGACGACTACACCATTGACGTGCGCGACACCAAACTCGGGCCCGAGGTGATCACGCGCGACATTCCGAACGTGGGCGAGGACAAGCTTAAGGATCTGGACATAGAGGGCATTGTCCGCATTGGCGCCGAAGTTTCAAGCGGCGACATCCTGGTGGGCAAGATTACCCCCAAGGGCGAGGCTGAACTTTCCGCCGAAGAAAAGCTCTTGCGCGCCATTTTCGGAGAAAAAGCCAAAGACGTGCGCGACTCTTCCTTGTACCTTGAGCATGGAGAGCACGGAAAGGTTGTTGACATTAAAGTTTTTTCCCGCGAAAACGGGGACAAACTCCCCTCGGGCGTGCTCAAGACCATCCAGGTGTCCGTGGCAAGCCTGCGCAAGGTCCAGGTAGGGGACAAAATGGCGGGCCGGCACGGCAACAAGGGCGTCATTTCAAAAATCGTGCCCGTGGAAGACATGCCGTTTGATGAGAATGGGCGCCCGATAGATATCATCTTAAATCCTCTTGGCGTGGCAAGCCGCATGAACCTCGGGCAGATTTTAGAGACCCACCTTGGCTTGGCCGCGCACACGTTGGGGTACAAGGTCGCGAGCCCGGCGCTTGACGGGGTGCCGGAGAGCGTGATTCGCGAAGAGCTTTCCCGCGCCGGGTACCCGGAGGATGGCAAAATTCAGCTCTACGACGGCAAAACCGGATTGCCTTTCAACCAGAAAGCCACGGTCGGCTACATTTACATGCTCAAACTGAACCATTTGGTTGAGGACAAAATCCACCAGCGGTCAATCGGCCCATACTCGCTCGTCACCCAGCAGCCACTGGGCGGGAAAGCCCAGTTCGGCGGCCAGCGGTTCGGAGAAATGGAAGTGTGGGCATTGGAAGCCTATGGCGCGGCCCACACCCTGCAGGAAATTTTGACCATCAAATCCGATGACGTGCCGGGCCGGTCCAAGGCGTACGAAGCCATCATCAAGGGCGAGCGCATTGAGAAGCGCAACGTGCCGGAGTCATTTAACGTTTTGGTGCGCGAACTCAAAGGCCTAGGCCTTGACGTAGAGCTTTTGAAAGGGGGGAAAGTGGTTAAAGAGCAAGAGTCCAGCGAGCGGGACGAACGCCGCTATTCATAAATTATGTCTACCCCATCATCCACAAAAACGCTTTCTTCAGGGTATCCGACCAGCCGCATGGTTGATTTTGACGCCATCCGGCTCCGGCTCGCCTCGCCCGACGAAATCCACGAGTGGTCGTACGGCGAGGTGCAGAAGCCCGAGACTATCAACTACCGGACACAGAAGCCGGAAAAAGACGGCCTCTTTGACGAGCGCATTTTCGGGCCCACCAAGGACTGGGAGTGCTACTGCGGCAAGTACAAGCGCATCCGCTACAAGGGCATTGTGTGCGACAAGTGCGGCGTTGAAGTGACGCGCGCCTTGGTGCGGCGCGAGCGCATGGGGCACATTGACCTGGCGGCTCCGGTGTCGCACATCTGGTTTTTGCGGGGCGTGCCCTCCAAGATCGGATTAGTGCTTGATCTTTCGGTGCAGGATTTAGAAAAGGTCATCTATTTTGCGAGTTTTATCGTGACTTCGGTTGACGAGGAAAAGAAGAAAGCGCTCATTGAGCAAGTTGGCCAGGAGTTTAAGAGCAAGGGCGCGCAGCTTTCCCGCGAGTTTGAGAAAGCGCTCTCCGACAGGCACTCACAGCTCGCCGCGAGCGGCATATCCGGCGCCGAACTCTCGGACCGCGCCAAACAGGAGAAAGCAATTCTTGAGAAGCTCTTGGCGGAAAAGCGCGATCAGCTTGAACGCGCCTTTGAGCTTGCGTGCGAAGAGCTCAACGGGCTTTCCCCCATGCAGATCGTATCAGAGAGCGCGTACCACGACCTTTCGCTTAAGTACGGGCATATTTTTGAGGCCGGAATCGGCGCCGAGGCCATCCATTACCTGCTCTCAAACGTTAATTTGCAGGCGTCCATTGCGGCCATGGACAAGCAGCTTGAGAAGGCAAAAGGCGGCAAGCGCAAAAAGATCATGCGCCGCGCCAAGCTGCTCTCAAGCCTTTTGAAGACCGGCATAGCGCCCCAATCCATGGTGCTCACCGCGATTCCGGTGATTCCTCCGGATTTGCGGCCCATGGTGCAGTTGGACGGGGGGCGGTTCGCCACGAGCGATTTGAATGATTTGTACCGCCGCGTCATCAACCGAAACAACCGCTTAAAGCGGCTCAAGGAACTGAACGCTCCGGAAGTCATTGTGCGCAACGAAAAGCGCATGTTGCAGGAAGCGGTAGACGCGCTCATAGACAACGGTGCCAGGCACGGCAAGACCGTGACCGCTTCAACGGGCCAGCGTCGCGTACTGCGGTCCATCGCGGACATGCTCAAGGGCAAGCAGGGCCGGTTTAGGCAGAACTTGTTGGGAAAGCGCATTGATTACTCGGGCCGCTCGGTGATCGTGGTCGGCCCCAAGCTCAAACTGCACCAGTGCGGCTTGCCCAAGACCATGGCTTTGGAGCTCTTCAAGCCGTTTGTCATCAGCCAGCTCATCAAGCGGGAGACCGTGCACAATGTACGGTCAGCTAACCGCTACATTGAGGCTGGGCACGCGGACGTGTGGGACATCCTGGAAGAGGTCACGCGAGATGCGCACGTGCTCCTAAACCGCGCCCCCACGCTGCACCGTTTGGGCATCCAGGCATTCCAGCCCGTGCTGATTGAGGGCAAGGCAATCCAGGTCCACCCGCTCGTCTGCAGCGCTTTTAACGCCGATTTTGACGGAGACCAGATGGCCGTGCACGTGCCCCTGACCACGGAGGCCCGCAAAGAGGCTGCCGAGATCATGCTCTCCGCCAAAAATCTTTTGAAGCCGGCAACCGGAGAACCGGTAGTGACTCCGGGGCTTGATATCGTGTTCGGCTGCTACTTTTTGACTCAAGTTGATGAACAAACAGAACCCTACCAGGGAGTGTTTTCGTCTTCCAGCGAGGCCAAGCTCGCCTATGACTCCGGGTACATTACCTTGCACCAGCGCCTGACCGCCTCCCACGAAGGAGAACGCATGGAAACCACGGTCGGCAGGCTCCTCTTTAACGAAATCATGCCGGAAGGCATTACCTACATAAATACGGTTACCAATAAAAAGGTGCTTAAAGATATTACGGGCCAGTGCTTCTACCTCCATGGCCTGGAGCGCACCGCAAAGATGCTTGATGACATGATGCGCCTGGGGTTTTTCTACGCGACCCGGTCCGGCATGAGCTGGGCCATGGCTGATCTGCCGAATTTGGGCCAGAAGCGCGAGCTCCTCGCCCAGTCTCAAGCCGAAGTGGATTTGGTCGCCTCGCAGTACGAAGAGGGTTTGCTCACGGACGATGAGCGCCACGCGCGCGTGATTGAAATTTGGGCCCGCGTCAAAGACCAGGTAACCCTCGCCGCCCAGAAATCGTTTGAAGGCAATAAGCTGAATCCTGTGTACACCATGATTGAGTCCGGCGCGCGCGGCTCCTGGGGCCAGACCACGCAGATGATGGGCATGAAGGGTCTCGTGACTTCGCCCAGCGGCGCCACCATGGAGTTGCCGGTGAAGGCGAATTTCAAAGAGGGATTTGACGTTTTGGAGTACTTTATTTCCACGCACGGCGCGCGCAAGGGCTTGACGGATACCGCCTTGCGGACCGCGAATGCCGGGTACCTCACGCGCCGGCTTATTGACGTGGCCCAGGACATTATTGTTTCCGAGGATGATTGCGGCGACACCGGAGGGTGGGAGATAACGCGGCTGGATTCCGAAGCCTTAAACACCACGGTTGCCGAGCGCCTGCTCGGGCGCGTGCTCGCAGAGCCCGTTACCGGGCCGCGCGGCAAAGTGCTTATTGCCGCCGGGGAGTTCGTATCGCGCAAGGATTTGGAAAAAGTTGCGGGCGCGAGCCTTGAGTTCGCCAAGATCCGTTCGGTGCTTTCGTGCCACTCGCGCCGCGGCACCTGCCGCAAGTGCTATGGCTATGACCTGGGGTACAACACTCCGGTTGAGCTCGGTACTGCGGTGGGCATCATTGCCGCCCAATCCATCGGGGAGCCGGGCACCCAGCTCACCATGCGCACGTTCCACACCGGGGGCGTCGCTTCCAGCCAGGACATCACTCAAGGGTTGCCGCGGGTGGAAGAAATTTTTGAGGCTCGCCGCATCACCAAGGGCGCCGTGGTTTCCGAAATCACGGGCACGGTCCGGCGCATTGCCGAAGAGGGCGGCATCCGCACGATTGAGGTGGTGGCGAGCGCCAACCAGGAGGAGAAGTACGATTTGGAAGAGTACGGGGAAGAGAGCTGCAAGGTTTCCGATGGCGACCGCGTCAAAAAGGGAGACGTGCTGTTCTCGGACGGGGACGACGTGGTGAACGCGGTTCTTGACGGCACGGTCAAAAAGACCAAAAAGTTTTTGCGTGTGGTTGCCGCCGCAGGCGACGCGGTGGCGTATGCGGTCCCGGGCGTGTTTGCGGCGCTCGTTTCGGAAGGCGATCTGGTGAATGCCGGAGACGTGCTCACCGAGGGGAGCGTTGACCTGCACCAGCTCTACGAGCTCAAGGGCGAGGATGCGGCAAAGCGGTACATCATGGCCGAGATCCAGAACATCTACTCAAGCCAGGGCCAGAAGCTCAATGACAAGCATCTGGAAATCATCGCGCGCCAGATGTTTTCGCGCGTGTACGTAAAAGAAGCCGGAGACACGGATTTTTTGCCCGGCGAAATCGTGGACCGCGCGAATTTCAATGCGGTAAACCGCGACATGGCAAAAGCAAAAAAACAGCAGGCAACCGGCGAGGTCCTGCTCCTGGGCGTTACCAAGGCATCGCTTTCCACCGAAAGTTTCCTCTCCGCGGCATCGTTCCAGGAGACGGCCCGCGTCTTGATTGATGCGGCCATTTCCGGCAAAGTGGACCATCTGCGGGGCCTCAAGGAAAACGTCATCATCGGCCGCCTCATACCGGCGGGTACCGGCTTCCAGGCCTCTCTGGACCGGAAGTAAATTTTCTTTATTTCTTGATTATACGATAATTCGTTGACCGGCCTTGGCCGAGGCGTTCAACTTTCTTTAGTTTCAGCAATTTAGTCAGTGCCTGCCGGACCGTGGGCTGGGCAACAGCAGTGGCTTGGGCGATCTCGCCCGGCGCGGCCCCGTCAACCTTTTGCAGATATTCCCAAACCGCGAGCTGTTTTTTGGTTAATAGCTTCTCAATGTTTTCTTTGGATAATAAATCCAGGGCCATGGCTGATTGTTTCAAGATAATATCCAAAAAGAAATCAAGCCACGGAGTAATACTCTCTTGATTGGCGCCAAAGGTTTTTTGGCTTTTGCGGAGCGCTACATAATATGCTGGCTTATTGTCTTCTATCAGCTTTTCATGGGAAACATATGGCATATACTCGTAGCCGGCTTGCAGAAGGAGCAGGTTAGTCAGAATCCGCGACAGCCGACCGTTGCCGTCTTGAAAGGGATGGATTTTCAGGAAGGAGACAACAAAGTGGCCAATAGTCAAAAGCGGGTGATAGGCCTTGGTTTTGAGCGCGTCAGCCGTCCATGCCGCCAGTTCTTGCGTTTCTTTCGGAGTAAGATAGGCAGGCGTAGTGTCAAATAGAACCGCTACGCTCTGGCCGCTGGCATCAAGCATCTGCACTCTGTTTTCCTGTTTTTTGTAATCACCGCGATGCGCTTCATCCTTGGTCGCGTATTTAAGCAATTCTTTATGGAAGTGCTTAATGTTATTCTCGCTGAACGGCAGATTTTTCCAGCCATCAAAAACATGCTCCAGCAGTTCATAATAGCCCCGGGCTTCCTGGGAATCGCGATCCGCGAATTTCTGCACGGCCAAGCCGGACATGAGTTTTTCAATGTCCTCGTCAGAGAGCTTGGCGCCTTCAATGCGGGTTGAGGCCCCGGTTGAAGTAATTAAAACCGACCGCTTGAGCCGACCCAGCGCTTGCGGGGAGAGCTTGGCTCCGGCAATCCACTGGCCTTGCAGATGGTCAATTTTCGTGATTTTCTGCCAGATTGAGTCTGGAATTGATTTGAGCCTTTGGTCAAATTGCTTGATTTCGAGCATAGGATAATATGATATTTTAACTATATCAGATTATATCAGAATAGATAACAGCTTACAAGGCAAGGGTTGCTCTGGAAATATTATCCCGCCTTGCGCGGATCGTGCTTGCCTTGCTGAGCGGGCACCTGTATCGCTGCTTGCCGGTGCGCGTGGCGTCCCACCGCTGCATGGTAATGTGATGAAGAGAACATGTTTTTTTTCATAGAGAGTTACTTTCCCTAACCATATCAGATTCTGCCTAACATTAGAACAAAACAGGCGTTTTTACCAACACGGAATTTCCATTAACTCCAAATAGTTGGATATTTTGCTTATATCCGATTACTTCATTTTGTTTTTCTTATACAATCTTTTCATGCAGTTTTTGTAAACGCGTTCCTAATTTGAAGTACCGATCTTGTGCAGCATTGTACAGTCGTGAGTTTTTTGAAACCTCTTTAAGGCTGATGTGATTGTTTTTAAAGCTGCGGCTTGCGGTATAAAACTTTTTTTGATTTTCGCTCAATATTTTTGCCGCGTCTGCTACAGCTTTTGCCCAGTCAACGAGGGCATCATAGACTTGACGCTCAGAGACTGAAAGATCATTGTAAAAATGCATCTTAATTTCCGTTTCAAGGCCTATAACAACATTTGCCCACTCATTTGCTATTATTTTTGACTCTTTGGAGATCTCATCAAACGGTACCTTAAAGAAAAGACTCTTTAGCGTTCCAGATTTTTTAAGAGCTGAATCAGAAAAACTAATGAATTCAGTGAGTTTTTCATTCAAGGATTTCAGTACTTTATCAAGTTTTTGTCTAGGTAATTAGTGCGAAACGTAACCAAAATAGATGTTTAAGAATAGTTTGAACAAATTGTCCGACTTGATTTGTCGCATGATTAGATTTTCGGAGTGCTACGATAGAGATGATGACACTGATTACTGCACAAATTGCAATAATTGATTCTATGTAGATCATATGGTTGATTTTACGGGTAAGGTTAGGTATAATGAGCGCACCTCATATCAATCATACACCACGTATGAAACAAGGCAAGCAGGGCAGAGGGGCGGTATTCACAACAGCATCTTGTATATATTTAAATATATATTATAATATATACATATGAGCAGGCGAACCCAAAAGGAAAAACACATACGAAAGCTCACGCGCTTGGGCGGAAGCGTAGTGGTATCCATTCCGGCCGAGGATATTACCGCGCTTGCGTGGCGCGAAAAGCAAAAAGTCACAGTCAAGAGAGTCGGCAAAAAGCTCGTCATTGAGGACTGGAAGGAGTAGGTATGCGCGTTCCTGCGTTGCGCGCCCGGGGCATTTCCACGCTCATCCTGGTTGTGCTGGCAGCGGCAGTCGGTTTTTTGTACGCCAAAAAAAATCAGCTTCCCCTCATCGGTGCAGAGTCCCGGGAGGCAGTAGTTGTTGACTATGCCATAGACGGCGACACCATCAAGCTGCCGAGCGGGGAGCGCGTGCGCTTGATCGGCATTGACGCTCCGGAAAAGGGGCAGTGTTTTTACGAGGAGTCGCGGCAGTTCGCCCAGTCGTTCCTGGACGGCCGCACCGTCATTCTAGAGCGGGATATTTCCGGTGAGGATGATTACCAGAGGCTCTTGCGGTATGTGTTTTTTCCGGCCCCGTCAGAGAGTGAGGATCGCGAGTTTGTAAATGATGCGCTTGTGCGCCAGGGGTATGCCCGGGCAGTGGCCAGCCCGCGGGCTTCCGCAAGGCAACCAACTGCCCTTAGGCCGGATCATCTAGCGTCCGCATTAAATCCTCAACCATGCGCAATGCTTCCGCGGTTGAGCTTTTTACCGCGGCAAGCTGTTCTTTGCGCTCTTGGTTTTTTGTTTCGCTGTTATCCGCAAGCAAATGCGCGGCCCATTTGAGGTGCGTCAGTTTGACGCGGATATCATGCAGCCCGGATGTGGCGTGTTCGCGCTTTTTTTTATACTGATACTCAAGCTGTTCAATTGCTTCGCGCAGCTTTTTATCCCGCTCTTTGAGGGATTGTATTGTTTTGTCTTTGTCATCCATACTGGTATGATACGCCATTTTTTACGCTATCACAAACCGAGTGTCCTGTTTTTTGAGCAACCCTTCGGTTTGCATCTGTGCGAGAATACGCGCCGCGCGCACGGGATCAGCATCCAGTTCTCTGATAAGCTGCGTTTTGGTTTGATGCCGCTTTTTAAGCAGCAGTTTTATGATGTTTCCGCGAATTTCCCGGTTTGAGCCGGCAAACCGGGATTGCACGCTATGGTGGCGGCTCGCGCGGCTCGGGTTGGGAACTGTTTTTTTGAGGTGGGCCCCATAGTCCATGAGCGCCGAATACCACTTCCGTGGGTTGCGCACGTCAAGCGCCTGCCCAATCAGGGGCTCAAGCCGTGCGTCATCCACACCTTTTTTGTTTGGAAAAAAGTGGTGCAAAAATACGGAGCGGATGTTTGTTTCAATCATGGCGTGCGGCTGGTTGAACGCGAACACCAGCACGGCCCGCGCCGTGTACGGCCCGAGCCCCGGAAGTTTTTGGAGAGCGCCCGCGTCTTTGGGGATGCGGCCGTTGTGTTCTGTTATAATGGCGCGCGCCGCCTCCCAGAGCATTTTGGCGCGGCGGTTGTACCCGAGTCCCTGCCATTGCCGGATGACTGATTTGAGCCGGGCTCGCCCGAGTGCGCCCACCGTGGGGAAGCGCTCCATAAAGAGGGGGTATTGTTCTGACACGCGCTCTGCCTGGGTCTGCTGGAGCATGATTTCCGACACCAGAATCTTGTACGGGTCGCGGGTGTTCCGCCACAAAAAAGGCCGGGCCCCTGTCGCATAGTGCCTGTAGACTGTTTTCCGGAATGCGCGGATTTGCTCCTTAGAGAGCTTCTTCGGTTGTGGTCGCGGTTTCTTGGTCATCCGGGCTTGTCGCGAGTTCTGGTTCCCCAACAATTGAAACGAGCAAGTCCCTGAACGCTTCATAGCTCTGCGGGTTCTCAATCCGCTCGCCGTTCAGCACAAACGTGGGCGTTCCATTCACCCCGAGCCGCCTGCCTGCGCTTTCGTGCGCGCGGACCGCGTCTTTTACGGCGCTTGATTCATAGTCAGCCTCAAATTGCGCCGCATCCAATCCTATGCCATTGGCGTATTGCGCGAACAAATCAAACGGATTCCCCGCGCCGGACCATGCGCTCTGGTTCTCAAACAGCGCATCATGCATTTCCCAAAAACGCCCCTGTATGCCTGCCGCTTCTGCGGCGCGGGCCGCAGGCTCGGCGTTCGGGTGGATCGCGTTCAGGGGAAAGTGCCGGTACGCAAACCGCAGGTCCTCCCCGAATTCTTGGGTCAGCTGTTTGATGATGGGGTAGTAGGCGCCGCAGGCCGGGCACTGGAAGTCGCTGTACTCAATGATCTGTGCCGGGGCGGCTTCGCTTCCGTGGGTCCAGTCGCGCGCCGCTATTTCGGAGGGCGGGGGCGCTTCCGCGCTGCCCTGCGAGTTTGAACTCGCTACAAGCCACGCGAGTCCCAGGGCGATCACGGCAATCGCGGCAATCCACGCTGCCCATGTTTTTACCGTCCTCCCGCGTTCCGCGTGCTGCCTCTGTTCGCGCTTTTCCAGTTTTTTGAGGGCCCTGCGCTGCTTTTTGGTCAGCGTATCCGTCGCGGAGGCGGACTGCTCGGTTTTTTGGTTTCCCTGTGCGGATTGTGTTTGTTCTGGTTCCATAGTGAGGAATGATTAGGGGGCTGTTGCGATGGAGCGCGCGTTTTTGGCCTGCTCAAGGGCACATACAGTATACCCATTCTGCTTGAGCTTGTCTAAAAGCAGGTGCGCACTCGGAGGGCGCTGTCAATTTTTGGCCTGTTTGACAATGTGCGGCTTTGCGGGTAGGATAGTTTGGAGTACCTGCAGTATCCGGCCCGTGGGGAGCGGGTCGGCATACAACGTTCATTCGCAATTCGGGGAGGAGTTGGGATGCCTTTGCGACATGTGGTTGAAGCCCAGCAGTTTAGCCGCGGGTTTCTGGATGATGAGCTTTTTCCGGCAGTTAACGCGATGAGAGATCGCGTTAGGCGCCGGGATCCAGATCTGCTGCGGTGCCTAACCGGCCGTGTCATGGTGACGTTGTTCTATGAGCCCAGCACCAGAACCAGGCACTCGTTTGAGTCTGCGATGCTTCGGCTTGGCGGAAGCGCGATCAGCACCGAGAACGCTCTAGATTTCTCTTCAGCAGTCAAAGGAGAAACGCTTGCGGATACGGTCCGGGTTGAGGCGTGCTACGCGGATGTCATTGTACTGCGGCACTTTGACCGATGGTCAGCCAAAATCGCCGCGGCGTATTCTCCGGTTCCGGTCATCAATGGCGGCGCAGGTCCTGGGCAGCATCCAACCCAGGCATTACTGGATGTGTACACGATCCAGGATGAAATCGGCCGACTGGACAACATCGCCATTGCCATGGTGGGGGACCTCGCAAACGGGCGCACGGCCCGTTCGTTGTGCTACCTGCTTGCCAAGTACGAATATCCGAGGATCTTTTTCGTTTCGCCGGCGCGGATGCGGATGCGGAAAGATGTCCGGAGGTACCTCCAGCGGCGCGGCGTTCGCTTTGAGGAGTGTGATGACATCAGAGAAGTTGCCGGCAGAGTAGACGTAATCTACATGACGCGCGTGCAGCAGGAGCGTATGCGCGGCAAACCTGTTCGGCTCAATGGTCGGTTTGTCATGGATGCCTCGGTCCTCAAGCTTATGCGTCAAGACGCACGAATCATGCATCCCCTGCCGCGCACCGGCGAGATCAAGAACAGGGGCAGGGTAGATGCGGATCTGCGCGCCGCGTACTTCAGGCAGGTTCACAACGGGCTCTGTGTGCGCATGGCTTTGCTCAAGATGATTCTGGCGCCGGACGCGCCGCTGTAGAGCGCCTTCTTGCGGCCGCGCAGTTCCTTCCACGACGGGATGTCCTCCTTTGGGCTTCCCGTCCTCTTTTTTTTATGGTATGCTTTTTTCATGCGTACTGCACAGAAATTAGCATCCTCCCATTATGCCTTGGTGGCCGCGCTTCTCATTGCGGCATTTATTGTTACATGCCGCGGCCTGGTGGCCGGGGGCATGGCCGCGCCCATGGATCACGGGGCGCACCAAACCCAAAAGCAACCCCACGCACTCTGCTGCTCTGTGGAAGACGCGGCTGGGAGCGCGGTGCTGCACAGCCAGTTCCAGTCCGCCCTTCCCTCGGCGTACCTGCTCTTTGCGGCGCTTGTCTTTATTTTCTTTTTTCCGCTTGTCCGCGCGCTCGTTGTTGTGGCGCCTCCCTATGCGGGCTCACTTGAACGCAGGTACGGAGGCACGAGGCTTTATTCCAAGTACGCGGAATTGTTCTCGCAGGGAATTTTGCATCCAAAAACATTTTAGGTTTTGACGAACGCGCAAGAGCTGCTGCGGTTTTTTGTCGCGTTTTTTGCGTTGCAGCGATTACTGTTTAAGCATTGATACGTATGAGAAAGATTATTATAGGAGTTGCGGCTGCGGCGGCGCTCGGGGGGATTGTCCTGTTCCAGCGCTCTCTTCTTCCTGCCTCCCCCCGCGGTGCGGGCGATGGTGCGCCAATGGCTGCGGTGGTGCACAAGACTCCGACGTGCGGGTGTTGCGCCAACTACATCACCTACCTCAAGCGCAAGGGGTTTGAGGTAGAAGTCCAAAACCATGACGATCTCACGGCCATCAAAGAGCAGTATGGCGTCCCGGGCGGATTGGAGAGCTGCCACACCACGGTGATCGGGGACTATGTTTCCGAGGGCCATGTTCCGGTTGAGAGCATTATGAGTATGCTTGCCGAAAAGCCGGCGATCGCGGGCCTTGCCTTGCCCGGCATGCCCGCAGGCGCTCCGGGCATGGGCGGGGTGGCGCGCGGCGAGTTTCCGGTGTACGGCTTTACCGCTTCCGGGGATGTTTCGCGGTACCAGGAGTAGCGTATGAAGCGAACTACGTACTATGCGCTTGCTGCTGCGGCGTTCGGGGCAGGCGCGCCAAAGTTGGTACTCGCGCACTGCCCCTTGTGCACTGTAGGCGCGGTTGCCATTGGCTTGGGCGCGTACCAGCTCGGCGTTTCCACGCTGTCCGTGGGCATTGCCCTTGGAGCAGCGAGCCTTGCCCTCGGCATGTGGATGGCGAAGCTCGTCCGGGTCCGGTATTTCCGCGGTCAAGGCCTGGCAATCGCATTCCTGGTGTTTGTTACGACTGTCGTGCCGGTTGCCCCGTTTTTGCCCGGCGCGCGCGGGCTCTACCTGGCAGGGATCGGGCAGTACGGAACCACGCTCGTGATTCCGAATGTGCTCATTGGCGCGGTTGTGGGCGGCCTCCTGGTTCTCGGGAGCCCGCATGCTTCTCGCGGCCTTACCCGCCTGCGGAACGGAAAGCACGTGCCGTTCCAAGGAGTTTTTGTTGTCCTGCTGTTGCTTGCGGCCGGCATCGCGCTTGTTGAAGTAATCGCCTAACCATATGGCTGATGCTACTACCATTGAACGTTTGAACGAGTTTGTGGCGCGCGTGGACGCCATGAAAAAGCAGGACAAGATGGATTTGTCTTCTGACCAGGATTTATCCATTGCCATCATGAACCTCGTTTCCATTGAAGAGCACTTTTTCTTTACCGGCGCAAAAACCGGCAAGCACGAGTATTATGATATGATCAAAGAGGTGCGCGAGATGCGCAAGGAGCTGTTAAAAAAGATCATCAGAGAGTACGAGGGCGAGGTGTGGTGCATCTCAAAGCACTTGCTCGCGGCATGCATGCGGCTTATGGAAGTCGGCACCAAAGCCCTCGGACTCGGCCGGAACAGCGAGGCGTATGATCTGTTCGGCAAGGCGTACAGCCTCTACTCGCTGTTCTGGGGCATCAACCTGAAGCTCGTGCCAATCAAGGACGCCAAAAAGATTGATGAGCGCGCGCTCAACGTTCATGACGCCAAACCGCAGGGCTTTCTCGGTTCGCTCGGGGCCATGGTCAAGAAAGTGTTTGATTGCTGCATTGAATAATTCGTTACTTGCATTCATATGAAACTACCTACATCAGTTTCGTTCTGGCGCACCACAACGCTTGTCGTGCTTGTGTTGTTCCTCTTTAACGCGTTGTTTGTGGTCCGCATTACGCCCCGGTTCACCCGCAGCGCGCCCGCGGCAGCGCCCCAGGGCGCATCGCGCGCTACCGAGGATTCAATCAGCGCGTATGCCGCGGCCGTGATTCCCGAGCAAGGGGTGGTGCTTCCGGTTGCCTGGGGAGACCTCGGTAGCAAGATGATCGCAAGCGGGGTCATTGACCAGCAGGCGTTTGAGTCAATCTACCAAAACCGCGGCGGCCTCACCGAGGAGGAGCAGGCCATGCTTTCCGGAACCCTTGCCGGGGATGTGCGCATTACTCCACAAAACGCGGGCGTGCTCTTGAATGTGCTGTGGGCGTTCGGGCTTGCCAATAAGAACCCGGTTCTGGACCAGGGCCCCATGCAGGATCCGGAGTACGGTGGCGCGGGCAGGTTCGCCTCAACCGGAGGCTGGACGCTTGCGTCCGGGGATCCTATGGACCATTACAGCATGCACGAGTTCGTAACGCTCACTTCGGAACAACAGCAGATGGTTGAGCGGGTCGCCCAGGGAATCTATAGGCCGTGCTGCGGCAACTCGGTGTACTTTCCGGACTGCAACCACGGCATGGCAATGCTCGGATTGCTTGAATTGATGGCCGCAAACGGAGTTGCTGAAGCGGATATGTATCGGTATGCGCTTGCGGTGAACGCATACTGGTTCCCGGAGACCTACCTCACCATTGCCAAGTACTTGGGCACCCAAGGCCTCTCGTGGCAAGACGCCGCTCCGAAGGAAATCCTGGGGTACGATTTCTCGTCAAGCGCCGGGTACCAGAACATCGCAGCCCAAGTTGAGCCGGTTTCGTCCGGCGGCGGGGGCGGGTGCGGAGTGTAGGCGCAAGACGGGCATGATATACTGTATTCATTAGTACTTAACAAACAAAACATATGCGATTACGTTCTCTGTTCGCAACGTTTGCCGCATTTGCGGCACTGGTTCCGGCTTCGGCATCCGCTGAATCGGACGGTTCTTTTAACTGTTCCGGATTCGGCTCCGGATTCGGGGGCATGATGGGCAGCTGGGGAGGCGGCATGATGGGCTACGGCGGAACCGGGCTCGCCATCTCAACCGTCACCACGGTATTGCTGTGGCTGGTGCTCGGACTCCTTGCGGCCTACCTTTGGAAGCGGGTGAAGTAGGCGCCATACGCCGGCCGGATGCAGGCGTTCCATTGGCGCTTCGTCCGGCTCCGCATGGTCCGTAATTTGTTAATGGTTTAAATTTATGGATTTACTCGTTGGCACATCACTGGCGGCGGCGTTTATAGCCGGGTTGGCCGCTCTGTTCGCTCCCTGCTGCATTACGGTGCTGTTGCCGTCTTATTTTGCCTCCGTTTTTAGAGAGAGAACGAAAATTTTTTTTATGACTTTTGTTTTCTTTTTGGGCGTGCTGGCGGTATTCTTGCCGCTGGGGCTCGGCGCGGCTTTTTTTGGGCAATTTTTAAGCCGCTACCACAACGCAATATTCGTCTTCGGCGGGATTTTTTTGCTGGTGCTCGGGCTGATAATAATTTCCGGCCGGCACCTGGCCCTGCCCTGGCACGTTAATCCCGCCATTAAAAATTACCATCCTTTTTCCGTATTTATTTTAGGAATTTTATCCGGCATCGCCACCACTTGCTGCGCGCCGGTCTTGGCCGGCGTTTTAGCCCTGTCCGTCCTGCCCGGTTCCGTGCTTTGGGGTTTGGCCTATACCTTAAGTTACGTTTTGGGAATGGTCGCGCCGCTGTTTTTTTTGGCATCCATTTTGGACAAGAGCGCGGCGAATAAAAAAATGATGGTATTGCGCCGGAGCATCTCATACCACCTTGGCTCGGCAGAAATCAATGTGACGATGGGCGAATTGGTTTCCGGCGCCATGTTTACCCTGATGGGCATGTTGATTTTGTTTTTATCCTTCACCAATCGCCTGGCCGCGCATTCGGCGTGGCAGGTTGATATCAACATTTATTTGACAAAATTGTTGCATTTGATTAACGGTTTTATTGCCGCGGTTCCGGAGTATGTTTGGGCGGCCGTTGTTTTCACCTTGTTTATTTTTATAGTTACAAGAGCGGTTAATTCATTAAAAAAATAATCTTATGAGCAGAAGCCACAGCGATTGCGAGCCGGAGAAAGCAAAAGGACAATTTAACAGAACAAACGTCGTCATTTTGGCGGGGATTGCTTCTTTTACCATTATCGTGGTGGCTGGCATGTGGTTTTTTGCCGGCCCTGGCCCCATAGCCACGGTTGAGCCGCCGGTTCAACTCGCGCCCGCGGTTGCCGGGGACAGCATGGCCGACCACCATCCGCAAAGCTCTCCGGAGGCGGCGGGGCCGCTCAATGATTTGGTGGGCAAACCTGCGCCGGATTTTTCTCTGCTGGACGGCGCGGGAAGGAAGTATGATAAAGAAAATCTAAAAGGCAAAAACGTGGTTTTGTTTTTTAACGAGGGGTTAATGTGCTATCCCGCTTGTTGGAATCAGATAGTGGAATTGAACAAAGACCCGAGGCTGAATACCGCCGATACTGTAGCTCTGTCCGTGGTGGTTGACTCGCCCAATGATTGGCAGCAGGCCGTGGAAAAAATGCCCGATTTGGCCGAAGCCACGGTTTTATTTGATGTCGGAACAGAGGTATCGCAAAAAATGAACATGCTCACCACGCCGTCCTCCATGCACTATGGTTCTCTGCCCGGGCACAGTTATTTGATTTTTGATAAGGCCGGGATTGTGAGATTTGTTCTTGACGATCCAACAATGAGCATTCAAAATAGCCGTTTATTTGGTGAACTGCAGAAGTTATTATAGTATGCACAGGCTGGCTTGTTGACAAATAGGGTATAGGGGTATAAGATATATGTATGGTGGACCAAAAGCTAAAAAAACGAGCCATTCACCGGGCCAAAATCATTCGCGGCCAGCTGGATGGGCTGATTAAGGCGATTGAGAAAGAGGCCTACTGCCCCGAGCTTTTAGGGCAGTCGCTCTCCATGCAAAGATCGCTCAAAAGCCTGGACGCTTTTCTCCTGGAGAACCATCTGCGCACCCATGTCAAACACCAGATGCAGAGCCCGGGCGACGAGGAGAAAGCGGTCAAAGAATTAATCAGGATTTACACGTTATCCAATAAATAAATATCGTAATATATGCACGAGCATAAGGCCGAGCAAAAAAGATCCAAATGGAAATGGATTGTAATCTGCTTTATTATTTTGGCCGCCGTTCTCATCTTGGCTGGCCGTAGAGTTAATCTGCTTGGCGCTTGGCCATATCTTCTGATTTTGGTTTGCCCGCTGTTGCATCTGTTCATGCATAAAGGCCATGGGCACGACCATGATGATGGCAAATAACTATGTCGCAAAATATTGTTAAACCCGTACTTTATGGCGCGCTCGCCAGTTTGATTCTGCTGGGAGTATATTTTGCGGCGCTGACGCTGGTTTCCGGCTGGCCTTTTGCCCAAAGCCAGTTTAAGCAATTCTGGTATTTTATCGTCAGTCTGGCCTTGGGATTCGGCCTCCAAGCTGGGCTCTATACTTATCTCAAGCAAGCCATCCGGTCGCACGGCAGCCAGGGAGCGGGCGGCGCCGTGGCCGCGACCGGCGCCACTTCAACCCTGGCCATGGTCTCGTGCTGTGCTCACTATCTGGCTAACATCATACCGATATTAGGTATTGCCGGCGCTCTGACTATTGTGGCCCAGTACCAAACAGAGCTGTTCTGGGTCGGCATTGCTTTCAACGTGGCCGGCATCGCTTACATTACCAATAAAATCATAAAATATCAGCGGCAACATGAAGCTAAATAAAATCATCCTGGCTGTAATCATCTTCGTTGCTCTGGTTCTCGTGCTTTTGGTTATTTCAAGAAATGACGAGGAAACGCCGCCGCCGGGACAACCAGCCGCGACTTGGGAAACTAAAACTGACGAGCGGCCGCCGGTTACCGTTACCGTGACTCCGGTTGAATTCGGCAGCGGTTCAAAAACATGGAAGTTTGATGTTGTCTTTGACACCCATTCCGGAAGCCTGGATGACAACATTCTCACGGCGGCGTCTCTTATTGATGACAAGGGCAACGCCTATCAGCCGATTTCTTGGGAAGGGCCGGGGCCTGGCGGGCACCACCGCGAAGGAGTTTTGGTATTTAGCGCAGTCAAGCCAGTCTCGTCATTTATAGAATTAAAGATTAAAAATGTTGGCGGCGTTGCCGAGCGTTTGTTTAGGTGGAGCTTAAAATAAATTATAATGTCCAAGCTCACTTTTATCATTTATTTAATTCTGTTCGCGGCGTTGCTGTTGCACCCGCATCTTATCGAACACATCGGCCCAATATCCAAACCGTATGTGGAGTCTATTTTGAATGTTGTCATTATCGGGCTGGGGCTTCTTACTTACTATCTGCATCAGCGCCGACTTGCCCGCCAGGAGAAAGCCCTAAATATCTCTAAAGCAAAATTACTGGAGTCGTTTAAATATATCGGCTTGGTCAACCGCCAGCTGCCTCTGTTGCGGCAGGTCAGCACGGACCTGATGGCGAATAATAATGGCGCCAAACAAGGCAAAAAGACGGTGTTTGATAATCTTTTGGCCATCGCCGTTGTTTCCATCGCGAAAAAGAAATGGGGAGTCTTGCGGTTTATCGCTGTTGATAGCTACCAAACAGTTAAAGAATTTATACACACTCATAACAAAGCGCTTGTTGCCAGCCGCATCAGTAATCGTGAATTAGTCGTGGCGTCTGGCCAGAGTAACTTTGCCACCGCTCAAGATTTCTATAGTATACATACCAGCGACCAGGCGGCAGTGGTTAAGGCCTATTTAATCTTTCCCCGCGGCTCCGGCGCCGAGGACCTGGCCAATGAATATTCGGTCTTGCAGGCCATTACCGACCAGGCGCAGCTGTTTTTTAAATATTTGTATGTCTAAATAATTAAACAAGGAGACAATGTTATGCAATTGCAACAAAATAAATTAGCCTTGGCCGGAGCCGAGGCGGTTTCCGTTCTTTATCTGGCCTGCGTCATCTTGGTCTGGATTGCGCCCGCGTTCGCGGTTAAGTTCTTCAGCTACCTGTTCCATGGCATCAACCTCGCGGCCATTACCACTGACGCGGGGCTGAATCTGGGCGCGGTGATCATCGGCCTGGTTGAAGCCTTTGCCTACACCTACGCAAGCCTGTACCTGTTCGCCTGGTTCTATAACCGCTCGGTGAAATAACCATGCCAGAACACGATCACAGTTGCTGCCACCATTCGGCAGATACTCCGGTACTGCCTGTCGGCAACGGCACGCAAACCTATACCTGCCCCATGCACCCGGAAATCCGGCAGGATCGGCCCGGCATGTGCCCGGAATGCGGCATGAACCTCGTTCCAGCAAAAGAGAAAAAAGGGGCAATGGACCACGCTGGCCACGACAAGCACGCCGGCCACTCAACGGCCTTGTTTTTGCGCAAGTTTTGGGTGAGCTTGATTCTCACTGTTCCGGTGGTGTTGTACGCGGATGTTGTTGAGAAGATTTTCAAGTGGTCGCCGCCGGCTTTTTCGGGTTCTGACTTTCTGCCGTTGGTTCTCGGTTCAATCGTGTTTTTCTACGGGGGCTGGGTATTCCTTGCCGGAGCTGGGCGCGAGATCCGCGGCCGCCTGCCGGGCATGATGACGCTCATCGGCATCGCCGTTTCAGCCGCTTATTTTTGGAGCGTGTACGCGGTTTTTGCGGGCGCAGAAGCCCTATTCTGGGAGCTCACGACATTGATTACTATTATGCTCCTGGGCCACTGGCTTGAGATGCGGGCCGTGAGCGGTGCCCAAGGCGCGCTCAGAGAACTCTCAAAATTACTTCCGGACACCGCAGAAGTAATCCGCAACGGCCAGCCGACAACGGTTCAGTTGTCCGAACTTAGAGAGGGTGACGTTGTCCTAGTGCGGCCTGGAGCCAAAATTCCTGCGGATGGCCGCATTGCTGATGGTGAATCAGACGTAAATGAATCAATGGTTACCGGAGAATCAAAGCCGGTGGCTAAAAAGGAGGGCGATGCGGTGATTGCCGGAACCATCAACGGCGACGGCGTGCTCAAGATCAGCGTTTCAAATATCGGCGAGAAAACGTTTCTGGCTGGCGTGATGCGCCTGGTTGCCGAAGCCCAGGCATCCAAATCGCGGCTTCAAATCCTCTCGGACCGGGCCGCGCTCTATTTGACCGTTGTCGCCGTTTCCGGGGGCCTAGTGACGCTCGTTGCGTGGCTTGCCGCGGGCGCGGAAGTCGGGTTTGCGGTTGCGCGGCTGGTTGCGGTGCTCGTCATTGCGTGCCCGCACGCCCTGGGACTTGCGGTGCCCCTGGTTGCGTCCATTTCCACCACCAAAGCTGCGCATAACGGTTTTCTTGTAAAACAGCGCCTTGCCTTGGAGGCGGCGCGAAGCGTTGATACGGTTTTGTTTGATAAAACCGGAACCTTGACCCGCGGCGAATTCGGCGTGGTATCCTATTCTTCAGACGAAGCGTTGGCGCTCGCGGCATCAGTTGACGCGCACTCCGAGCACCCCATTGCTCGCGGCATTGTTGCGGAAGCCAAGAAACAGGGGCTCGGGCTCCGGGAAGCAAAAAATTTCAAGCGCATCCCCGGTGTCGGCGCCGAAGCCGAAGTGGACGGCAAAAGGGTCTTTGTCGGCCACCGCGGAAAATCTGATATACAAGTGGAACTGGACGGCGCTGCAGTCGGCACCCTTGCTGTTGCAGACACCATCCGCGTTGAGGCAGCCGAAGCCCTGCAAGAGCTCAAAGGCATGGGTATGCGGCTTGCCATGATCACCGGCGATTCCGAGGAAGTGGCGCAACAGGTGAGTAAAGAACTTGGCATTGACGAATACTTTGCCCGCGTCTTGCCGCACCAAAAGTCAGAAAAAGTCAAAGAGCTCCAATCACGCGGTTTGAGAGTGGCTATGGTTGGCGACGGCATCAACGACGCTCCGGCGCTTACGCAGGCTGACCTCGGCATTGCCATTGGCGCGGGAACCAATGTGGCCATTGAATCAGCCGGCATTATCCTGGTCCGGAACGATCCGCGGGATATTGCCAAAATAGTCAGGCTGTCCAAGATGACGTACGCAAAGATGATCCAGAACCTTTTCTGGGCGACCGGCTACAACGTCGTTGCACTGCCGCTCGCGGCCGGCGCGCTCTCCGCGTGGGGCATCATTCTTGAGCCGGCCCTTGCCGCGGTGTTCATGTCCGCGAGCACGGTCATTGTGGCCGCCAACGCCCTGCTCCTCAAACGCGCGCCCTTGGTATGATGCGGGGAATCGCCATAGTATTCTCGCAGTGGCGCTACGCAGCGCTCGCCGCATCCATTGCGCTGGGGTTGTTTTTGTTTATCGCATGGCTGCCGAACCGCGCGTTGCTCGGATTTGCGCTTGGGTCTGAAACTATTTCATTTTGGAAGCTCATCTGGCAGAGTCCGCAGTTTTTTGTGGCCAATGAAACGCGCACGAGTGCGTTTATCGCGCTGGCCGTCATCATCCTCTCGGCAACCAACACTGCTCTGCTTGCGTATTATCTCAAGCGCAGGATCCATTCACAGCGCGGCGCAGGCATTGGCCTTGCCGGAACCGTGGTCGGGCTCTTGGGAGTCGGATGCGCGGCGTGCGGCTCAATCATCCTCTCATCAATTTTCGGCCTTGGCGCTGCTGCATCCTTTTTGGGAGTGTTGCCGTTTGGGGGCCTTGAGTTCGGGGTTGTTGGCATTCTCGCGCTCGCTTTTTCAATCAGGCTCTTGAGCCGGCGCATTCAAGATCCGGATGCCTGCGCCGTGCCGGGGCGCGCCACAAACCCCCCATTCCACTAAACGGGATTTGCTCGCGGAAAAATCCGAATGTTTCAATTGGTCGGGGTACTGGGATTTGAACCCAGAATCCCCACGTCCCAAACGTGGTGCCTTAGCCAATTAGGCCATACCCCGGCGTCAGCCGCGCGCTTCAGGTTCCAGATACTCCTTTGAGTACAAAGCAGTATCTTTCACCTTGCGCCCGCGTCTTCCTTTCAAATTTCTGCTTAACCTCGGCGAGTACGCCTCGGCCCAAGCAGAAATTTGTGAAGACACATGTATTTTCTGGTGGGCGATCGAGGAATCGAACCTCGGACCTCGTCATTATCAGTGACGCGCTCTAACCATCTGAGCTAATCGCCCGTGGTGCCGCGGGGGTGAGTCGTCATCACCCCGTTAATACGGGGGCCAGGCGCTTCCCGTCCGCCATATGGCAGACGGTACTCCCAAAAGGGATAGTCTCTACACCTTTCCGCCTCATCGGCGGACTTGGCTCGGGATTGCCCGCATGGGGTTTCCCCGAATTCACCTGGTTTGCTGTAGCCTATTACTAGGCTAAGGCCCAAAGATTTAGGCCTTCGCTCTACCGCTGAGCTACCGCGGCACGCGGTAATTATCAATTCTTTTCTTTCTGGTGGACGATGGAGGATTTGAACCTCCGACCTCGTCGATGTCAACGACGCGCTCTAACCAACTGAGCTAATCGTCCTCGTCAGAGTCGGACTGCGGGTTGCGCGTGCGAGCAAGCTCGCCCGCTCCACCCTTCGCCCGCCTCTTCCTCTCAAATTTTTTCTTAACTTCCCTCGCGTTCGCTCGGTCAGCCCAAGAAAAAATTTGTGAAGAATCACCCAACCAGAATAGCAGAAACGCCTGGATTTTTCAAGGGGTAAAAAACAACCCGCCCTTTTGGGGCGAGCTGTTTTTTCTTGAGTGATGATATGGTTGCAAAACGTCCGCTAGAGCATATGTGGGTACACTACTCACATAGTGGCTCTAACCTGCCCCTTGGTTTTAACCTTGTAGAGGCGACACAAAGGCTGTACCCCGTACGCTCGGAGAGCGGTACGGGTTCGACCAGCAATAGTTCTGCGCATGACCGCAGAACGGTGATCTCCCTAGAAAGGAGTTGTTCCATCCACAGCTTCCGCTACGGATGCCTTGTTACGACTTAATCCCTGTCATCGGTTTTACCTTGGGCCCGCTAATGCGGACCTTCAGGTACCCCCGACTCCCTTGATTTGACGGGCGGTGTGTACAAAATTCGAGAACGTATTCACCGTGCCATGGCTGATACACGGTTACTAGCGATTCCGGCTTCATGGGGGCGAATTGCAGCCCCCAATCCGAACTGAGACCAGTTTTAGGGGATTAGCTCCGCGTTGCCGCTTGGCGTCCCTTTGTACTGGCCATTGTAGCGCGTGTGTAGCCCAAGGCGTAAGGGTCATGCTGATTTGACGTCGTCCCTTCCTTAACCGAACGTCTCACGACACGAGCTGACGACAACCATGCAACACCTGTCACTCGGTTCCCGAAGGCACTCCTCCGTTTCCGGAGGATTCCGAGGATGTCAAGCCTTGGTGAGGTTCCTCGCTTACTATCGAATTAAACCACACGCTCCACCGCTTGTGCGAATTCCCGTCAATTCCTTTGAGTTTTAGCCTTGCGGCCGTACTCCCCAGGCGGGGTACTTAACGCGTTTGCTTTTTTAGAGGCGGCACTGGGAGGGTCGAGCTCTCAATGCCTAGTACCCATCGTTTACGGCGTGGACTACTGGGGTATCTAATCCCATTCGCGACCCACGCTTTCGTCCCTGAGTGTCAGGACAGTTCCAGCACGCTGCCTTCGCATTTGGTGTTCTGGCTGAGATTAACGGATTTTACTCCTACACCAGCCATTCCACGTGCCTCTCCCTGCCTCAAGCTGCGCCATCTCTCCGGCAGCCCTACGGTTGAGCCGTAGGATTTGACCAGAGATGCGCGCAACCACCTGCGGACGCTTTACGCCTAATAACACCGGACAACGCTTGGGACCTTCGTATTACCGCTGCTGCTGGCACGAAGTTAGCAGTCCCTTATTCCCCAGGTACTGTCAGAAATTCATCCCTGGGAAAAGCAGTTTACGACCCGAAGGCCTTCATCCTGCACGCGGCGTCGCTCCGTCACCCTTTCGGGCATTGCGGAAGATTCTCGACTGCAGCCTCCCGTAGGAGTCCGGGCAGTGTTTCAGTCCCGGTGAGGCGGGTCGTACGTTAATACCCGCTATCCGTCGTAGCCTTGGTAGGCCGTTACCCTACCAACAAGCTGATGGACCATAGGCCCCTCCCTTGGTGATAAATCTTTACTCGTTGCACTTGCGTGCAACGAGACTATGAGGAATTATCCAACCTTTCGGTTGATTATGCCTCGCCAAGGGGTAGGTTACCAATGTGTTACGCACCCGTTTGCCATGCCCTTGCGGGCATTCGACTTGCATGCCTAAGACACGCCGCCAGCGTTCATCCTGAGCCAGGTAGAATAGACGTTTTGCAACTATATCATTGCTCAAGTTTACCCCCGCGAAAGCGGGGGTTAGTGGCGCTTACCAAGAGTTTTGGGAAACTCTGGTAAACATGAGTTGTCAAAGAGATAAAAAATGCCTGCCCAAGAGGCAGACACACGACAAGATACAGTCTCGTTTTGTTGATAGTATTGAATATATCCTATCGTGTGTCTCCTGAACTGAATTGATTACTGCTAACTACTCGTAGTATAGCGCAGGCGCGTATAAGTGTCAAGAAGGGGGTTGTGGACGTTTTGTGGGCTGTTTTCGCTTGCTTTTGCGCCATTTTGCGATTTCGGCGTGGTTTCCGGAAAGCAAAATTTCCGGCACTTTCAACTCTTTTTTATCATCAGTGATAAAAATTTCGGGCCGGGTATACTGCGGGTACTCGCTGGAATTCTCGTCGCTAAAGGATTCTTCGCGGGATGACTCATCTTTGCCCAGCACGCCCGGAATGAGCCTGCTCGCGGCCTCAACCACGGCCAGGGCAGGCAGTTCTCCGCCGCTTAAGACAAAATCGCCGATTGAAATTTGCTCATCAACAAATTCAGCAACACGCTCATCAATGCCCTCGTACCGGCCTGCGATGAGGATGATTTGATCGTATTGGGTTAGCCGCTGCGCATCTCTTTGTGTGAATCGTTTACCTCGTGGAGTAAGGAGAATGATTCTAGTGTCATTGCGAGGAGCCGCTCGTATGTCGTTGATGGCTCGGTATAGCGGCTCCGCCATCATGACCATGCCAACTCCGCCGCCGTACGGCGAATCATCCACGGTGCGGTGCGTATCGCTCGTGTAGTCCCGCAGGTTGTGTATGTTGATTTCAACCAGGCCATTTTTTTGCGCGCGAGCTAAAATAGACTCTTTTAGGTAAGAGTCAAAAATGTTGGGAAAAATTGTAATGATGTCAAATGTCATAAACCAAAAACCGTACTGGCATAAACCTAGCACGGTTTTTGTAATTTTTCAATCAGAGCGCGCGAGCCTCTTCGGCTGGCAGGTTACAGCTTGAGGTCGTCCACGGCGCTGGTGTCAATCGGATCCTCTTTCGGTGCTGCGGCCGCGGGCCGGGAGTAGTCGCGCCGCTCGCCTTCTTCGCGCGGCTTGCGTGGCGCACGGGTGGAGCCTTCGGGCTCGTGGATTTTAAGGTTCACGCGCGCGTTGTTCTTGGCGCCCACGACCCGGAGCAGGGTGCGGATGGCGCGCGCGGTGTTGCCGCTCCTGCCGATGATCTGGCCCATGTCTTCGGGGTGTGTTTTGAGGGTGAGGAGCACTCCCATTTCATCCACGGTACGCTCTACCTGGATGTCATCCGGGTGATCCACCAATGACTTTACCACGAAGTCCAGAAACTGTTGATCTAGTTCTGCCATACTGATTACCTACTTGTTAAACGACTGCGTGTGCCAGCCGTGGCGCGTGATTGGCGGGCTGACGAAACCCCCGCGCCTGCCGACAGCAGCTTTTTGGAGTATACCACAAATTTATGCCCCGTCAATTTTTGGCGCTTCAGCTGGCGTTTGTTCTTTCGGCGCTTCAGCCTTAGGCGCGGGAGCGGCTTCTTTTGTTTCTTCGGCTTTTTTCTTGGGCCTCCATGCCCGGACTTTTTTTCCTTCTATCACGCCCTGCTTCACCAAAAGGTTGTGCACGGTTGCTGAGGGTTGCGCCCCTACGGAGAGCCAGTACTTGATGCGGTCCGCTTTCAGGCTTATAGTCTTGGGGATAGCGACCGGATCGTAGTTGCCCAGGATTTCGTTGTGGCGGCCGTAGAGGTCGCGCTTGTGCTCGGAAACAACCACCCGGTAGGAGGGGCGGTTCTTTTTGCCGATTCGTTGGAGCCTGATTGCTAACATAATGAAGATACTATATGAAATCCGTATTCCTGTCAAGCAACGCTCGCGAGCGCTTTTTCCAGGTCAACGGACAGGAGTTTGGAGACGCCGTTGTCTCCCATGGTTACCCCATAGAGGATGCTTGATTGCTCCATGGTGGCGCGGTTGTGCGTGATGGCGATGAACTGGGTGTCGCGCGAGAGTGTTGCCAGAATGTGGGCAAAGCGTTCGCTATTCGCCTCGTCCAGCGCCGCATCCACCTCGTCCAGCACCACGAACGGCGAGGGGTTGGCGCGGATGATGGCACAGATTAAGGCGATTGAGGTGAGCGCGCGCTCACCGCCCGAGAGCACGCTTATGGAGCTTACTTTTTTGCCCGGGGGCGATGCCTTGATCTCAATGCCTGTTTTTACGCTCTGCGCCAGGCTCTCTTGTTCTTTTTTGGTAAGCCCGGCAGCCAGGTCCTCGGAAAGCATCTCCAGCTCGTTCTGTTTGTACATTACGAGCTTTGCGGAACCGCCATTGAACAGCGTTTTGAAATACTCGCTGAATCCGGCTTCAATTTTTTGGAATGCGCTGGTGAATTGTTTTTCAATGGTTGCGTCCAGTTCAAGAAGCGCGCGTTTTGTTTTTTCAAGCCCCGTGTCCAAATCCTTAAGCTGCAGAACCAGGAAGTCGTGCCGTTTTTTTGCTTCGCGGTACTCGCTGTCCGCTGACTCTTCAATCCCGCCGATCATTTCCAGCTCACTCTTGATGGCGGCAATTTTTTCCCACGCAACGCCGCTTTGCGCGCCCGGACCGGGATGGTAGTTTTTGATGGCGATGCACAGATCGCGCGCAACTTCGCGGTCAATTTCGCTCTGGAGGTCAAGGCTGCGGGTTTCAACTTTCGCGGCCTCAACGTCAATGGCGCTTGCATGCGCCGCCGCCTGGTGCAAGTCCCTCTGGAGCTCCTGGTACTTCCGCTGGGTTTCAAACACGTCGGTGGTCGCTTTTGACTCGGCGTGCCTGAGCTTGTCCACCAGATTCTGTTTTTCCGCAACTTCCTGTTCGGCTCTCGTGAGGTCGCCGTGCAGCGCTGCGATGTTCCGGGTAAGTTCGGAAATTTTTTCCGAAATCCGCGAGGTACCCGCGTTCGTTTCATTGAGAACGCTTTTGAGCTCGGCCGCGAGGGAGGCGGCTTTCGCTTTGAGCGCCTTGAATTCGGCAAGCGACGAGGCGCGTCCGAACGCTTCCAAAAAAGAAACGTGCCGCCGCGCGCTCGCAACGAGCTTTTCGGCGTCAATGCCTGTTGGGTGCTCTTTTTCCACGCGCTTAAGAACTTCAAGCTCGCGCTTGATCCCGGCAAGCGCTCCGGTAACCTCGTTTTTCTTGGCGAGGGACTCGCGGTACGCGGATTGCACCTTGTCGTACCCCCCCACCACGGCGCTCTTTTGCTCTTTTTCCAGTTTGGCAAGCCGGTTCTGTAGTTCGGAAAGTTTTTTGGCGAGCGCGAGGTGGTCTTTTTCAATGCCGCGCTTCCGGTCCCGCAGGGCCTCGCGCTTGGTTGCGGTATCGTGCCAGAGCGAGCCGTAGTAGCTTGTCTGGAGTATCGCGAGCTCTTTTGAGAGCTGTTCGCGTTTTTTGCGTTTTTCCATCTGGTGCGCAAGCAGCTTGACGCGCGGGGAAATTTCCCGGATCAATCCCCGCACCTCGGCGAGATTCTCTTCAGTAGCCTTGATTTTGCTTACTGCGCTTCCGCGCTTGATTTGGAACTGCTTAACCCCGGTCGCCTCGTCAAAAAAATTTTTCCGCTCAAACGGGGACGCGGAGAGGATTGCGTCGGTCATCCCTTGTCCGATGACGCTGTAGGAACGGCCCCCGAAGTTTGCTTGCGCGAGCAGGAGCTGGATATCCGCCAGGCGCACTTTGGAATTGTTGATGCGGTACTCGCCCGTGCCATCTCGGTATACGCGGCGCTTGATGACCAGTTTTTCGTACTCAACGTCCGTTTTTTTGTCCTCATTGTTCAGGTAGAGGGCGACTTCGGCAAAACCCAAACGCGCGAGTTTTGCGGAACCCGAGAAGATCACGTCTTCGCTTTTCTTGCCGCGCAAGAGCTTTAAGCTCTGCTCGCCCAGCACCCAGCGCACCGCGTCCGCGGTGTTGGATTTGCCGCTGCCGTTCGGCCCCACGATGGCGGCGATTCCCGGGGAATGCGCTCCGGCCGACCGCACCGGGAACTCTAGGACCGCCTTGTGCGCAAACGATTTAAATCCTTGTAGTTCAAGTTTCTCTAGGTACATGGCTTTTGTTTTTGTCCTCCGGCAGCGGTCACCAGCCCTTTGCGGCAAGGCCCGCGTGCGCTGCCGCGGTCTCGGCTTCCTGCTTTGAGGTGCCCGACCCTTGAGCGATTTCATGACCCCCGATTTTTACGGCGACCGTAAAGCGCTTGTTGTGGTCCGGCCCGCTCTCGCTCGTTACATGGTACGTGGGCGTTGCCGAAAGTTTTTCTTGGGACGCTTCCTGGAACGCGGTTTTGGGGTCCCGGTACAGCTTATGGAGAAGGATGTCCGGGAGTTTTGAAATGATGTATTTTTCTACGAATTGTTTCGCGCTCTCGTACCCCTGGTCAAGGTAGACGGCCCCGATGGCCGCTTCCATGGCATTTGCCAGTATGTAGTTGCGCGCTTTGGCATTTGCGTCTTTGCTCTCCCCCTTGGAAAGGTAGAGGTACTCTTCAAGGCCCGCTTCGCGGGAGGAGGCGGCGAGCGTGGTTGAGTTCACGAGCGCGGCGCGCCAGTTGGTGAGTTCGCCCTCGGGGTTCGGGTAGCGGCCGTAGAGGTGCTCGGTCACCACCAATTCCAATACCGCGTCTCCCAGGAATTCAAGGCGCTCATTGTGGTCAAGCTCAAACGACGGGTTTTCGTTCAGGTACGACCTATGAACCAAAGCCTGTTGCAAGAGCCTTGAGTTGTTGAATCGTACGCCTAATGAATCTTCTAGGGGGGACAGGTCGTGCATACCGTTCAGTTACTCCTTAACGTCTTTTTGTTCCACTTTCCGCGGCGCGTCGTTCGCCACCTTGGGGTGGTTCTGCGCCGCCATGTCTTTGTAAATGGAGCCCAAAACGCCGTTGACGAATTTTCCGGAAGCGCCCCCTCCGAACGACTTGGCGAGCTCAATGGCTTCGTTGATGGCGACTTTCGGCGGAATGGCGGTATCCAGCGTGAGTTCGTAGATGCCAATGCGAAGCACGTTTCGGTCAACGACCGTTATTTGTTCAAGAGGCCACTCGGGTGCGTACCCCTCAATGGTCTTGTCTATCTCGGCCCTGTTTTTTTCAACGCCGGCAGCGAGGTTGCGCGCAAAATCCTGGTCAGCGAGCCCGGGCGCCAAATTCACCAGGTTTTTTTCCGTTATACGGCCAAGCGCGTTATCCTCTTTTCCGTGAAAATCCCATTCATACAGGCTTTGCATGGCAATGGTTCTGGCGAGGTGCCTGTTGGACATACTACTAGGACTTCGTTATGGGGGATGCCTTGGAAACTTTGCGGTACTCGCCGCATTGCGGGCACACCCGGTGGGGCAGGACGAACGCGCCGCAGCCCGCGCATGCCGAAAGCGCGCTCGGTTTGAGCGCGTGGTGCGAGGCGCGGCGTTTGCCGTGGGAGCTGGTTCTTCGTTTGGGAGGTACTGACATAGTATGGGTACTATACTGAATATTTTTTCTTTTTGCAAGTATCCCCAGGCTACCCACACCTTGTGCGCATGTTGTTTCATTTTACAGCCGCACAAAGTGTGATATAGTAGAAACCGTCTAAAACGCCCCTATGAATCCGGAACAACTCTGGCAAGCAACCCTCGGGGAACTGGAACTCTCGGTTTCCAAGGTGCACTTTACGACTTGGTTTCGTAACACCTTTATCGTTGAGTGGAATGAGGATCAAGTAGTGGTCGCGGTGCCCAACAATTTCACCAAAGCGTGGCTTGAGAACAAATACCACAAATCCATCCTCAAGGTGCTCCAGAATATCACCGAGAACCGGATTGGGCGGATTGAGTATAAGGTTGAAACATCCCCTCGGCGCGCGGCGCAGCTCGTGTCTTTGGTTTCTGCGCCGCAAGCCGAGGCTGATCCTGCTTCGGAATATGCGCTCTCCCCTGTTGCTGCCGCATCCTCCCGGACGTCCGGGGCGGCGCCGGCTTTCAACCCGCGGTATATTTTTGCGAACTTCGTGGTGGGAAAAGGCAATGAGCTCGCGTATGCGGCAAGCGTGCGGGTCGCCAAAGAGCCGGGCACCAAGTACAATCCCCTGTTTTTGTACGGAGGCGTGGGCTTGGGCAAAACGCACCTCATGCTCGCCGTGGGCAACGAGCTCGCGCGCACCAACCCGTCGCTCAAGATTCTCTACATCTCCGGAGAGCAGTTCACCAACGATTACGTGGGCTCATTGCACAGCGGCACCGTGGAAGAGTTCAAGCAGAAGTACCGGACTCCGGATCTGCTCTTGGTGGATGACATTCAATTCATTGGCGGCAAAGAGCAGACCCAGGAGCAGTTTTTCCACGTGTTCAACATCCTGCGGGACTCGCACCGGCAGATTGTACTTACCTCGGACCGGCCGCCTAAAGCCATTCCCGCGCTTGAGGAGCGGCTCATTTCGCGGTTTGAGTGGGGCATGATCGCGGACATCTCAAGCCCGGATTTGGAGACGCGCACCGCGATTCTCGCATCCAAGAGCAAGGAGCGGGGAATTGTGCTGTCCGAGGAGGCGCTGCGGTTTTTGGCGAGCCACATCCAGAGCAACGTGCGCGAGCTTGAGGGCGCTCTGAACAAGCTGCTCGCGCACTGCGAGCTGCACAACATTGAGCCGAACATGGATGTGGCGCGCGAGGTTGTTGCGTCCATTACCTTGAGCCAGCGCAGGGGCACCGTGAGCTCGCGGGAGCTCCTCAAAATCGTGTCTGAATACTTTGATATTTCACTAGATGACCTCACGGGGCAATCCCGGCGCAAGGAGCTCGTGGTGCCGCGGCAGATTACCATGTTTTTGATGCGCGAAGAGATGGACGCCTCGTACCCGACCATCGGCAACGAGCTCGGCGGCCGCGACCACACCACGGCCATGCACGCGTACGCCAAAATCAAGCGCGACTTTGACAGCGACGAGCGCGTGCGCCAGGACATTGGCTCAATTCGCCAACGGTTGTATAATGGATAGGTAAGATTGATGATTGTGTCGGAGCCGCGTGTGCTCCCAATTCAGCAGGGAACCCGCCCCTGTCCGAGGCGTAACTCGGACAGGGGCACCCTGGGTGAATTGTCCGCACACGCGGCTCCTCTAAGTCCGTATGTCTCAGAATAACCCATCCATTGAGGACCTCCTCAAAAAACAAAACGCCCCGCAACCGGACGAGCTCGCGGAACAGAGCCAGGACGAAGGCGCCGAACAGCAGCTCTCGGAGAAAATCGGGCAGATAGAGCATGCGGGCATAGAGCGTGAAATCGCGCAAAAGGCCCGGGAGCTCGGTTTGGGGTATATTGATTTTGCCAGTTCACCCATTGACCGCGAGGCCCTGCCCTTGCTTTCCCGGGAAGAGATGCAAGCGTTGTCCTCGGCCGTATTTTTGAACCGCGCGGGCCAGTTGCGCATGGCTTCCACCAATCCCTCGGATGCGGTTCGGCAGAAGATGGGCGAGCTCGCCGCAAAGCACTATGCGGAAGCGAAACTGTATCTGATTTCCGAGGACAGCCTCACAAAAGCGCTCCATGAGTATGACCGGATTCCCAAAAAACCAAAGCCGCAAAAGGCGGTTGCCATAACTGCGGATGACTTATCAAAGTACGAGGCTGATGTTCGCGACCTTTCATCCCTGCCCGAGAAGCTTTCTAAAATTCCCCTTACCGATGTGATGACCATTATCCTGGCTGCGTCCGTTGCGGCTGAAGCCTCTGACATACACATTGAGGCCGAGGAAAAGGGGATTAAGCTCCGGTTCAGGCTGGATGGGGTCCTGCACGAGCAAGCAGAGCTTTCGCGCGAGGTGTGGGAGCATCTCATCTCCCGCATCAAACTGCTCTCCCGCCTCAAGATCAACATTACGGACAAGCCCCAGGACGGCCGCATCTCCATTGAACTGCCCAATGATAAGCTGGACATCCGCGTGTCCACGATCCCCACGTCGTACGGGGAGAGCGTGGTCATGCGCCTCCTGCGCTCAAGCGCGGTTGGTTTGCAGTTTGAGGACCTTGGCTTGCGCGGTAAATCGTTCAACGATCTTAAGCGCGAGGTGGAGCGGCCGAACGGCATGATCCTCGCGACCGGCCCAACCGGAAGCGGAAAAACCACCACGCTCTACGCCATCCTCAATAAGCTCAATGACGAGGAAACAAAAATCATCACCCTGGAAGACCCCATTGAGTACAAGTTGGAGGGCATTAACCAGAGCCAGATAGACAAGTCGCGGGACTATGATTTCGCAAAAGGTTTGCGTTCCATCCTGCGGCAGGACCCGGACGTGGTCATGGTCGGAGAAATACGGGATTTGGAAACCGCGGACACAGCCATCAATGCCGCGCTCACCGGGCATTTGGTGCTCTCCACCCTGCACACAAATGAGGCGTCCGGCGCCATTCCGCGGTTTTTGGCGATCGGCGTTAAGCCGTTTCTGCTCTCCCCGGCGGTCAACGCTGTCATCGGCCAGAGGCTGGTGCGCAAGATATGCGAAAAATGCAAAGAGAAGGTTGATTTGGACAGCGCAACGCTCTCGCGCGTGTTTGAGGTTGCTAAAACCATTCCCGCAACCGCGGGTGCATCCATTGACCTTGCGGGCGCGGCGTTCTATCGCGGCCGCGGGTGTAATGCGTGCCACGCGAGCGGGTACAAAGGCAGGATCGGCATTTTTGAAATTTTCACCATCACTCCGGACATTGAGAAGCTGATCCTTGCGGGCAACATTTCCGAGAACGATGTCAAGCTCGCCGCCCAAAAAGCGGGCATGCTCACCATGGTGCAGGACGGCATACTCAAAGCCGCGGACGGCATTACCACGGTTGAGGAGGTGTTTAGGGTCACGGAATAGACAAAAAAAGAAGGAGTTCAGCTTTAAGGGCAACTGAACTCCTTGTGGTGCGCGGCGAGCGGTCAAACCCGCAGCCTGCGCGGTTTGCGTGGCGCTACTAGCCCTCCAGGGCCGCGAGGACCTCATCCAGGGCCCAGATGCGCTCTGCGTCCTCCAGGAGCGCATCTATGATGAAGGGGTGGGCCTTCACGGTGTGGCTGTCAATGAACTCAAACCCCGGCGACCACCTGCCGTCGCGGTCCTTGACGAACATGCTTTTGTCCTCAATGACCGTGAGTTCGTCTGCGCCCCCATGCGCGCCTTTGTACCGATAGTACGGCATAGTTCACCTCCCCATGGGTGCGCTGTGTGTAGAATCAATGAACCCAAACTACAGCCAAAAGTATAGGCCGTAGTTCCGTAATTGTCAAATAAAAAGACTGATACTAGCCATTTTTTTCTAGTTTACTCCGTGCGTCTTTGAGTTTTTTCTTTTTTTGTTCTACCACGGCTTTGGGCGCGTTTTTGGTAAACTGCTTATTGGAGAGCTTTGCTTCCAGGCCAGTGATGTACTGCTCAAGATTTTTTCGCGCCTTTGCCAGTCGGGCTTCTTGATCGTGCAGATGATCTTTGCCGATTTTGAGGTAGATGTCAAACGAGCTAGTGTGCACCCGGACGTATTCCTCTTGTCCCGCGGGCTTGGTGGGCAGTACTTGGATGCGGATTTTGGTGAGCCGCTCAACGACAAGCTCCTGTTCTTGGAACAGGTTTTTATATGTTGCCGTGGTGATGGCTGCGTCCAAAATTTCTGCGTAGGGAAGGTTGTGCTTGGCGCGCAGGTCGCGCAGGGATGTCACAAGCTCCTGGAGCGCTGTAAAGTTTTCTTCAATTTTTGGTTTGGCTAGCTTGGGTTGCGCCTTGGGCCACGGTGAGCCAGCCAGAAATTTGTCGTCCGCATCAACCAGTTTTTCTTTTTTCAAGAGCTGATAAATCTCTTCGGTTACAAAAGGGGTAAACGGGTGCAAGAGCTTGAGGCCGTCAAGCAAAATAGCTGGAGCAATGGTGTGCGATTGCTGTTTTGAAATTTCCAAATACCAGTCCGCAAGCTCGTGCCAGAGGAAGTTATAGATTTTTTCCCCGGCTGCCGAAAATTCAAACCGTTCAAAGTACTGATCCACGTCCGCAATCAAATTCTGCAAGCGAGATTCAATCCACTGGTCAGCCAAGGTGGGTGTAGCGGCGTGGACGCTTCCCGTGGCTTTGACGCTCTGATGCATCAAAATAAACCGCGAGATGTTCCAGATTTTGTTTACAAAGTTCCGGTAGCCGGCGACTTTTTCTTCGTAGAGCCGCGTGTCGTTCCCGACCGTGGTTCCGATCACCAAGGAGAGGCGAGTCGCGTCCGCGCCGTACTGCGCGATCATGTCTAAGGGGTCAATGCCGTTTCCCAAGGATTTGGACATCTTGCGCCCCTTTTGGTCGCGCACCAGGCCGTGGAGGTACACTTTTTTGAACGGCACTTCCCCGAGCGCATACGTGGTCATCAAGATCATGCGAGCAACCCAAAAGAACAGGATGTCATACCCGGTTTCCATAATACTCGTGGGATGGAACGTGGCCAGGTCAGCGCCCTTCTTTTTGTTGCGTTTGATCCATGAGTCCAGGGTATCGTTTTTTTTGGGCGCATCCAACAAGGTTGAAAATGTCCATAACGCGGACGAGAACCAGGTATCAAGAGTATCCGGATCTTGACGCAACATTTTGGAACCGCAGTGCGGGCAGGCTTTTGGTTGTTCAATTTGTATAATCGGATTTTTACATTCCAATTTACATTGATGTTTGTCGTCGCCGGAGCAGTACCACACCGGAATGCGGTGCCCGAACCAGATTTGGCGCGAGATGCACCAGTCATGCAGATTCTCCATCCAGTGGAAGTATGTTTTGTTGAACCTATCAGGGATGATTTCAATATCCCCGGATTTCACGGCGCGGATGGCCATTTCCTTGAGTGACGTCTTTTGTGCGGGAATTTTTTTATCCACATCAACAAACCACTGCTCGCTCACGAGCGGCTCAACCGGGGTATCACAGCGGTAGCACACGGAAAGGTTATGCACGTAGTTCTCGTCAATTTTTTCCACCAGGCCTTTCTTCTGCAGGGCCTTGACGATTGCCTCGCGCGCTTCCGCAACCAACATGCCCGCGAACGCGCCGCTGTTCTTGGTCAATTTTCCGTCCGGCCCGATGATCTGCTTGATTTCAAATCCGTGCTTTTGCGCCAACTCAAAGTCCACAAAGCTGTGCGCCGGAGTGATGGTCATGGCGCCGGAACCGAAATCCATGTCAGCGGCAATGTCCGCGACAAACGCGGCCTTTACGGTGCCGTCAATCCAAGGCACGTCCAATGTCTTTCCAATATACTTCTTGTACCGCTTATCATCAGGATGAACGATAATCACCTTATCAAGCACTTTGGTTTCCGGACGGGCCGTACCAATCACAACAGGTCCGTACTTGAGGTAGTAGAAGGGCGCATACTGTTCTTTGTATTCCACCTCGTCATCAGCGAGCGTGCTTTGGCAGCGCGTGCACCAGTTCACAATCCGGTGGCCGCGGTAAATCAGCCCGTCATTGTGCATTTTGATGAACACTTCCGAAACAGTTCGCGAGAGGCCTTCATCTAAAGTATATCGTTCGTGCGACCAGTCGCAGGACGCGCCCATTTTCCGCACCTGGTTTTTGATGGTGCTCTGGGAGTCCGCGACAAACGATTCAACCTCTTTCAGGAACGCTTCACGCCCCAGTTCCTGCTTGGTTTTTCCCTTTTTTTCCAGCAGGTTTTTTTCCACTTTGTTCTCGGTTGCGATGGACGCATGGTCAGTGCCCGGCACCCAGAGCGTCTTGCGCCCATTCATGCGCGCATGCCGGATCATGATGTCTTCAAGAGCGAGCATCACCGCGTGCCCCAAGTGGAGGGTGCCGGTCGCGTTTGGCGGGGGCATGGCAATGGAAAACGGCTTGCCGCGAGCGTTCATATCAGGACGAAACAAACCCGAATCCTCCCACTTTTTATAGAGGCCATCTTCAACCTTTTGCGGCTCGTACGCTTTTGGGATGTTTTTGTCGGGCATATTAGGCGAGGAGGGTTGAGAGGTACGTTTTACCGGCGGAGCTGAACAGTGCTTCTATGCTCTGTTTCAGGCGCGCGAGATTTTTTTCTTTCGTAAGGAGCGGCTTGATTGCGGAGAGTTTCGCGGCAGCCGCAAAAGCCTGGCTCGCGAGTTTTGCCTGGTCAATGTCAATGCCGAATTTTTTACTCGCCAGCGCGGTGAGTTGTTTGATGCCCCATGATTTTTTTTCGGCAATGTAGAAAAGATCAACCGCGTCTTTTGGTTCGCCGCGTTCGTAGAGCGCGAATATCTTGTTTGCGGCAATGTCTTTGAGCTGTGCGACGCGCACCGGCCAGGGCGCAACCTTTTTTGGCTTCATAATCGCCGGAAACGGGAAATAGACGAATTCAATCTTGAGTGTTTTGCCGCCTTTTTTCAGTTGGTACTGTTGCCGGTTCAGATGGGTCCGCTGGCTTAAGCCCGCTAGTTTAAGTGAACGCTTAATGCGTTGCATTGTCATCAGCACAACTTCTTCGGCAATCAAGTCATCGGAAAAAAAATCCAAATCTTCGGACTCGCGGTGATGCAGGTAGTGGGCGGAGAGCAACGTGCCGCCGGTCCAATAAAAATAGTTCGCCAAATCGCTTTGGCCGATGGCGGCAAGGAGCTGGTTTTGCAGGGCGGTGAGTTTCATGCGAGCGCGCGCGTTAAAAATTTTTTCATTCCCGGCGCAAGGGAAAGCCGCGGGAGATGTTTTTTGATGTCTGCCTTCCGCAGCCCTTTCCAGTCGCCCCAGTTGATCCGGCGCGCTAAGTACCAGCGCATGACCCAAGGGTCGGAAAAGTCCGCGGCGCTGATGTCATAGTCCCAGACGGCTGAAGTTTTTTGGCGGTTATAGGGGTGCTTCATATAGTTGAATTTTATCATATTTCAAGCTATAAAACAATGTCGATGCTTAAGATGTTTGGTTGATTTTTTGGCCTTTTCAGACTAGACTGATGATATGGAAATTACAGTTATTAGAGACAAAATAAGTCGTGAAAAAGTTCGCCAGTCGGCTCAAGCCAGCTTTGGCGATATGGTTAAGGCGGTAGTGGACATAAAACAAGGCTCTATGGCGTTAGGCGGGGAGTGGCACTGCGAAGCCGAGGCGGTTTTATTAGAACACGGCTCAAAGCAGGAAAATTTGTGGGGCATCAATATTTATCCTGATAATAATGATGAAAGTTTGATTGCTTTCGTTTCACTTATAAACATTCGACCACGCGTTGGTAATCGATCAATGGAGATTCAGGATCTGATGATTCGCGAAAAGATCAAAGGTATTGTGACGCGTTTAATTGTCTAGATTATGGATATACAAAAATGGCAATCTATGTCTTGGCCGCAAAAGATGGGTAATATCGGCAGTGAAATTACGCGCGCGCGGATATGGGAAGAGAAGAATAATCGTCCAGCCGCCAGGCAATCTTTCGAAAGAGTTTTAGAAATGCTGCAAGCTTCGGCCGGCAATGCGGAAACTGATTTATTGCGCGAGGTGGTGGCTGATTTGGTTAAAGACGGAGAACAATACCAAGTGACACCTAAAGAGTTAGAAGATTATTGTTTACCTTTTGCGTTATTGGCGCGCAAGAATGTATGAGTAAATTAAGCGACAAATATTTATTCGCCCACGAGGAGACGCACATAAATTACCTTTCCATTTTGCTTAATGGTCGGGCTTTTGCGCACCCCATGTTTAAACATTTTTTTGGGATGCCGTATTTTTATGACCACTGGATGATTTTTGTAAAAGGTGATGAGCGCTGGTATTGTAATGCCAAAATGTTTGACGCTGTAAGCGAAAGAGTAGCGCAAAAAATCACCAAAGATAAATCATTTAGCCGTAAAATAGTTAGCCGCTCTAAAATAGTCGGTAGCCGTCTTTATGGCCAATGTTACGCTGCGTTAAGAGAAATTAAAAAAGGCCAATTGCCGGTCCGCCGCTGGATGGAAATTTTTGAGTTATTTTATCAGCTTTGCGCTCTGGGTTTGGGAGCGGTAATGTCTGATTTAGAACATAACCGTTTGTCACAAAAATTAGACACGATTGTTAATGAGAAAATAAGCCAACATCGTCTTAAGCGGTCGTTGGGAGAGTATATTGCCATTTTAGTGCAGTCAGACATGTCGACTTATACACTGGCTGCTAAGAAGGAATTATTGAAGCTAGTTAAAAATAAGCCAACGGACGCGGCTTTGAACAAATATCTCAAAAAATATTGCTGGCTGAATTATGGCCACCGCGGTCCGGCCTTAACTAAAGAAGATTTAATGCAACAGTTAGAAAAACTTTCAAAAAACGTTGCGGAGCGAAAAAATTTAACTATGGCGGTTGATCGGCGCGGCCAGATATTGCGCCAGGCGCGGTTGATGCAGGAGCTGCATTTGTCCGCGGCCGAGAAGCGGCTCTTTACTGTTGCCCGGGATTTTAACGGCATTAAAGCTTATCGGGCGGATTTAATGTTTTTAACTTTTTACGCCCTCAATCAAGCGGTAAATGCGCTGTCGCGGCAACTAGGCGCGCCAGTGAATGATTTATATTCTCTTTTGCCGCAGGAGTTCTTGGCAGCTTTACGGACTAAAAAAATTCCCAGCCCGCAAATATTAAGACAGCGTTTTGATAAATCCGTAGTCCATATAAAGACTTTTGATAAGCTGGAAGTTTTTTTAGGCAGCCAAGCGGACGCCTTTGTTAAAAAGCATACGCCTAAAACCGGGGAAACGAGCACAGCTAAAGTTATAAAGGGTTTTGTGGCTTCATCAGGCAAGGTGAGGGGCATGGTCAAAATAATTAATAATGTCAGCGATATCCATAAAATAATCAAAGGCGATATTTTGGTGGCCGCGCAAACGATTCCGCAGTATTTACCGGCCATGGCCAAGGCGGCAGCCTTTGTGACTGATATTGGCGGTATCACCTCGCACGCGGCCATTGTGGCGCGAGAAATGAAAAAGCCCTGCATCATTGGCACCAAGATTGCCTCTAAGGTTTTGCGAGATGGGGATATAATAGAAGTGGATGCAGAAAAAGGCGAAGTAATAAAAATTAAGTAAAAAATATGCAAAATTTAATTTTACCCTTCAATAAAATAAATAAATCATCAGTCGCTGCGGCCGGCGGCAAGGGCGCGTCTCTTGGGGAAATGTCGCAAGCTGGTTTGGCTGTGCCGCCCGGATTTGTAGTGTTGGCCAGCACCTTTGACCGTTTTGTCGAGGAGGCGGATATTGTGGATGACATTCAAGGGGAGCTGGACAAAGTTAATTATAAGGACACGAACGCGATTGACCGCGCTTCAAACGTGATTCGGGACATCATCCGTGGTACTGAAATGCCGAAAGATGTGGGTTCTGTCATCTTGAGCGCAGCGAAGGATCTGGACGCCAAGTACATGGCGGTCCGCTCCAGCGCGACCGCGGAAGATTCCAAAACCGCGTCCTGGGCAGGGGAGCTGGAAACATACCTGTTCGTCACCAAGAAGAACCTTTTGGAGCAGGTTAAAACCTGCTGGTCATCCCTGTTTACGCCGCGGGCCATTTTTTACCGCCACGAGAAGAAACTTCTTAAAACCAAAGTGAGCGTGGCCGTAGTGGTGCAGAAAATGATCAATTCCGAAGTCTCGGGCATCACATTTACTGTGCATCCAGTAACCGAGGACCGCAACCAAATGATCATTGAGGCAGGCTACGGCTTGGGCGAGGCCATTGTGTCCGGATCAATAACGCCTGACTCGTATGTGATTGATAAGAAAGATGAGTTGATTATGGATGTTTCTATTGCAAAACAGGAAAAGATGATGGTCATTAAAGGCACAACCGGAGGTCTCAAAACCGTGAGCGTGCCAAAAGCAAAACAGGAAAAACAAAAGTTAGCTGGTCCGAAAATTATTGAGCTTGCCAAGCTGTGCGCGAAAATTGAAAAACACTACCAGCATCCGCAGGATATTGAATGGGCTTTGGAAGGCGGCAAGCTCTACATTCTGCAGTCCCGGCCCATAACCACGCTATGAACATTCACTCTTTCAAACACAATGATTGGACTAAAATCTACGATGGGAGATGGAGTTTTTTGAGTAGCACTCATTTTATTGAACAGTACACCAGAGAAATCAAGTTCGGCGGCCGGCCGTTTAAAACGCAGTCAATTGTTTTTGTGTCTGGGGGCCGCAGTTCTGGCTGGATGCGGCAATCGGACAGGGACAGGCTGGGCAATTATTTATCCAAATCTATGACGAGTTTTGGCGGCGACTGCTGGTTTACTACCAGCCGCATATAAACATCAAGTATGTCGTGGACTATTTGCAGGAAGATTTACTCAAGAAGTATTTGCCGGATTTAGAGGCTGCTCGCCTGGCGGCGGAGCCGGTTCTGAACCGAACAGAAGATTTTATGGTTAGTTTCGCAAAACTGTTGGCAAAACAGACGAAGTATCATTACATGTCATTACTCTGTTTGACCAAAGAGGAGTTGCAGCGTTATTTTATTGCCGGGACACTGCCTAAAGAGCAGGAACTAAAACAGAGAAATACGAAAGCAGCGCTCCTGCGTGACCGCAAGGAATTCAAATTTTTTACCGGCAGGAACGTTAATGCAATTGAACGGTTGGTGCACGCAGGCAGCAAGGCCTCATCGGTGAAAGGGGTAACGGCTTTCGGCGGTAAGGTGTTAGGGGTGGCGAGGATTGTTCTTGACCCGCGTTTGTCAAAAGGGTTCAACGAAGGCGATATTTTGATTTCCGGTTCAACCAGGCCCGAGTTTTTGCCCTTAATGCACAAAGCCGCGGCTTTTGTCACGGACGCGGGTGGCATTCTTTCGCATGCAGCCATCACGGCCCGCGAGATGAAAAAGCCCTGCATTATCGGCACTAAAATCGCGACCCAGGTGCTCAAAGACGGGGACCGGATTGAGGTGGATGCGGAAAAGGGGATTGTGAGGAAACTTTAACAGCCTTGACACTATATCATTTACGATATATACTTATGGAGGAGGAATACAAAATTAGATACTACATGAACAGCCGGACAGGAGAAGAACCGACGGTTGAATATGTGGAAAATCTCGACAGTAAGAGCAGAGGTAAAGTTAAAAAGTATGTTGAATATTTGCGGTTATGCGAAGGATATTTAGATGAACCATACTCGCGGCATATAACCGGTAAAATTAGAGAACTGCGAGTTGATTTTTCCAACAATCGCCACAGAATTTTTTACTTCACATTTATCAAAAAGACCATTATTTTATTGCATGGCTATACCAAAAAGACGCCGAAAGCGCCGGAAAGTGAAATTAAAAAAGCCGTTGAAAATTATTATGATGTTATAAATAATCCGCAACTATATGAATAAGAATGATAAAAAATTCAAGGCAACCGATTGGCAGGAGATGTTGGCCAAGGATTTAAAAAATCCCGTATTCAAGCGCTATTACGACGAGTTCGGCAAGCAACTGGAGATTTCGTACAACCTGCTCTTGATGCGCAAAAAGGCGCGCATGAGCCAGGCTCAGCTCGCCAAAAAGCTCGGCACCACCCAGAGCAATGTGGCGCGCATGGAGGCGGGAAACCAGAACTTCACGCTTGGCATGCTCCAGCGAATTGCGGATGCGTTCGGGAAAGATTTGAATGTTTCGTTCGGGTAGTAGTATGAGTGCCTGGAGTTTTGCCATTGTCAATGGGCGGCTCGCTGAAGTGCATTTTGATGAACGCAAAAAAATCTATGGACACTGCTACGTGGCTCGCGAAGAGTATAAAACCAAACAGGAACTGCGATGGATTGATGAAGACACCAAACGGTTGAGAATCGTGTACCGGAATAAAAAGTATAGGCAGGTTGAAAAAATGAAAAACGGGAAACTCGCGTTGGTTAAGCATCTCAAAATAGCCCACTTCGATACCTCAAAGAAGAATATGTCGCCTGCATTTGATATGGCTCCCGATGCGATTGTGTGGCTGAATAGGGATAGGAAAACAAAAACAAGGTGAGATAGGTGGAGGTGGATGCGGAGCGGGGAGTGGTGCGGAAGATTTGACAGCTACACCAGCTCCCAGTGCGCATTCGCGGTCAGTTTGGCGGGATCGTCAAACTGTTTTTTTGCGATTTTGCGGTACGCGCTAACGGCAATCATGGCGCCGTTGTCCTGGGAGTAGGAAAGCGGAGAGATAAACAGATTGGTGTTCTTAGGAAGTTTTTTTTCCAGTTGAGTTCTCAATTCTGTATTTGCCGCAACGCCGCCCGCGAGAATGAAAGTCTTGGGTTTGGTTTGTGCGATTGCAATCAGGGATTTGGTGATGAGGATATCAACGATTGCCTGCTGGATGGAGGCTGCCAAGTCAGCTACGATGTCATTCTGGAGCCGCGTATTCGCGGCGATAGAATCCCGTGGATTGTTCGCGGAGATCCTATCGTCCGCTGCGCGGCCTCCAGGATGACGGGTTGATTTGAGACCTTCAACCAACAACCTAATGGCGTTTTTCATGCCGGAGAAAGAAAACTCGCAATCATTCCGTTCAATCATGGGCCTAGGAATCTCAAAACTCTCCGAGTCGCCTTTTTCTGCCGCTTTGGAAATAGAAGGTCCCCCGGGATAAGGAAGGCCGAGCATGAACGCGGCTTTGTCAAACGCTTCGCCCGCGGCATCGTCCCGTGTTTTGCCGAGGAGTTGGTACTCTCCGTGGCCGGGCATGAGAATCAATTCTGTGTGCCCGCCCGAAACAATCAAAGCAACCGCGGGGAATTTGATTTTTGCGGTAGCGCCGAAACCACCCCCTGACCCCCTCCTGTGTACAGGAGGGGGAGGCAATAGCACGGAGTAGATGTGGCCTTCCATGTGGTTCGTGCCAACCAGGGGCACGCTCCAGGCGAGAGAAAGGGTTTTTGCGGTTTCAACGCCAACATGCAATGAGGTCACGAGGCCCGGGCCTCTGGTCACAGCGATTGCATCAAGCGCGGATGGTTTGGTGTTGCCGAGTGCCTCATGAACCGCGGGAATGATATTTTTCAAATGGTTGCGCGCCGCAAGCTCGGGCACCACGCCGCCGTACTTGTTGTGCAGCTTTGCCTGGGAGATGATCACATTTTTTCGTACGTAAAATTTACCGCCTCTGGCTTCCACCAGGGCAACACCCGTATCATCGCATGAGGTTTCAATACCCAGTATCATCATAGTTTGTTGATGCAGACGAGGTAGGTTTCAAAACTGCGTTCCCGCGAGGCTTTTGGCTTGTAGAGGCGTACCTGCTTGAACATGCGTTCAGCGCGTTTCATCAAGTTTTTGGTTTCAGAACTCTGGAAGAGTTTGGCAACCAGGCTGCCTCCTGCCGCGAGATGCGTTGCCGCAAGCTCCAGGCTGCGTTCAACCAATTCTAAGGACTTTGCCTGATCCCGGTCTTTGATGCCGCTCGTGTTCGGGGCAGCGTCAGAGAGTATTGCGTCAAATGGCCCATAGTCCGCCAACATGCCGCTTAAGCCAGGAGAGAGAATATCCTCCTGCAGCGCAACCACGTTTTTTGCGCGGTACGCGATGGGTGAAATATCAACCCCGACCGCGCGGCCGGACGTTTCCACCAGCTCGCTTGCCACCTGCAGCCATGAGCCGGGAGATGCGCCCAAATCAAGCACCGCATTCCCGGGGCGTATGAGGGCGTACTTGTCAGCGATTGCCTTAAGCTTGTAGGCGCTGCGCGCCAAATACCCTTCGGAGCGGGCCTTCCGCGCGTATGCGTCATTGGGAATGAATGGTTTTACCATACCAGTACTATACCACGGCCCGGGGACAACAAAAGCCCCAGCGTGCGCCAGGGCTTTTGTTGTTAGGTCGTCTTAAGCGTCGCCGCCTTCACCTTCTTCGCCAGCGCCTTCATCCGTGCCATCGCCTGCGCCTTCTTCGTCATCTTGGAAAATAATCATAACGATTATCTCCTCTGCGCGCCTGTTGCGCGGAATGGGTCCGCGAGCCAGGCCAGGCAATGGTTTTGCGTCAATCAGCGCTCATCCACAACTGTGCAAAAATCATCTTGACAGTAAAAATTTGGTACCGCTACGGGGAATCGGACCCCGATTACCAGGATGAAAACCTGGCGTCCTAACCATTAGACGATAGCGGCGCGGCGTCAGAGTCGGGGCTTCGGCTTACGTGTGCTGCTTACGCAGCCCACTCCAGCCTCGGCCCGCCTCTTCCTTTCGGATTTTTCCTTAACTCGCGAGTACGCGAGCCCAAGGAAAAATCCGGAGAGAAAATCCAAGAACATAGCGAGTATACAAAGTTTTTGGTTTTTGGTCAAATTGCTATTGTTGCGGGAGGATTTTTTTAGTATACTTACGGGAGTTACGCATTAACCGCAAGAGCTATGGTGCATTTTCTCAACAAATTGATTGGCATCAAGGAGGGGGAAGAAGAGGAGGTGGCGGCAGGCTCCGGGGAAGGGGGGCTGGAACGCGATTCCGATTCCGCATCCGCGGGCAAAGGCGGCGAAAAAGAGAAGGGCTGGCTTGATGAAAACTACGAGGGCCAGCTCTCGGTTGACGTGTACGGCACCGAGAGCGAGGTGGTGGTGGTTTCTACCATAGCGGGGGTCAAGCCCGAGGATATAGACATTGCCATCAACAACGACATGCTCACCATCCGCGGCCAGCGTTCCCAGGAAAAAGAGGATTCCGTTTCAGACCACTATTACCAGGAGTGCTACTGGGGCGGATTTTCGCGCTCCATCATCCTGCCGGTTGAGGTGGAGGCGGACAAGGTGTCCGCAAGCCTCAAGAACGGGGTGCTCGTTGTGCGCTTGCCGCGGGCGCGCAAGTCCAAGAGCATTTCCGTGCGCGTGAAAGAGGAGTAGGGTATGCAGGCAAAGGTGGTGCACCATGCAGGAATGTATCGCCTGGCGTTGCCTGACGGCACGTCAGTGGCTTTGGATTCATCCGCCATTCCCAAGGCATTGGCCCAGGGCGGCGACTGCCAGATCGTGGTGGTGCCGGCCGGGGAGAGCGTGCCGGACGCGCAAGGGCGCGAACTGTTGAACCAACTATTACATACCGCATAACGTAACGCCCTTTTTGAGCGCGCCATGTGGGATTCCATAAAAAAGCATATACGGCATAACGCCTGGGAACGGCTCCTCGTGGTTTGCATTGTTGTTGCCGCGGTTGCGGTTGGGGCGTCCGCGGCGTACGCAGCCGTGTACCGGGATCGCGTGTACCCGGGCGTGTTCATTGGATCCTACCCGGTCGGGGGGCTCTCGGAGGGCGAAGCCCGGGAGCGCATTGCCGCATCCAGTGATGCGCTTGACCAGAGCGGGCTTATGTTCGTGTTCCGCGACCGCAAGGTGAACGTTCCCACGGTGGTCGCGACTACCGAGGATCCCGACCTCTCGTACCCTTTGATTAATTATGACGTTGACTCAACCGCAGATGAAGCGCTTGCATACGGGAGGGAGGGCGGCGTGCTGCGGCAGTGGCAGGAGCGGGGAGCGGGGCTCATCGGCCGCGCGGCCGTGGTCCCGCATTACAGCTGGAAGCAGGACATCATTGCCGAGCTCCTGCGCAAAAATCTTTCGTCTTTGGAAGAGCCCCGCCGCGAGGCCCAGCTCGCCATTGAGAATGGGGTTGCCCATATTGTGCCGGAGCGGGAGGGCATTGTGTTTGATTACGGACGCGCGCTCGCGGACGCGCGAATACAGCTTGAATCGCTTGCGTTCTCTCCGATTCCCCTCAAGCTCAAGCGCGACGTTCCGCTCCTCACCGCGTCCGCTTCCGAACCCCTGCTGCCCGAGGTCCAAAAGGCGCTGTTTAGCTCCGGAGCTTCCATCCAGTATCAGGGCAAGTCCTGGTACTGGCCGGCCGCAGCGCTGAACAGCCTGATTGAGATTAGGATCAACACCGAGGGCAGTGCGGAGCTCGGGTTTAACTATGAGCGGTTTTCGGAGCTGCTTGCGCCCATTGCCCAGGAGATTAATGTAGAGGTCCAGGAGCCTAAGTTCGCAATACAAGGCGAGAAAGTGGTTGAGTTCAAAACTCCGGCCCCCGGCCAAAAAGTGGCGCTTAGCCACACCTTTACGACCTGGGAGCACGCTCTGCTTTTTAACCGCAGCGAGACTGTTGAGCCGGCCGTGGAAACCATTGAGCCGAGCCAGGGCATCGCTGACATCAACGATTTGGGCATCACCGAGCTCTTGGGCGTTGGCACGTCAAGTTTTGCGGGATCCCCGGCAAATAGGCGGCACAACATTGCGGTTGGCGCTGCCGCAGTGAACGGCAGCCTGGTTGCTCCGGGCGAGGAGTTCTCCCTGCTCAAAACACTTGGCACAGTTGATGCCAAAGCAGGGTATTTGCCCGAGCTCGTCATCAAAGGCAACAAGACTGTGCCCGAGTACGGCGGGGGCCTCTGCCAGATCGGCACCACCACGTTCCGCGGCACCTTGGCTGCGGGATTGCCCGTGACCGCGCGCCAGAACCACTCGTACACAGTGTCGTACTACTTTGACGAGAAGGGCCTGCCCGGCACGGACGCCACCATCTATGACCCAGCGCCTGATTACCGCTTTAAGAACGACACCAAAAATTACGTGCTCATTGCCACGCGCATAGAAGGGGACGAACTTTTTTTTGAGTACTGGGGAACCAAAGACGGCCGCACTGCCACGCAGTCGGACACGCGCATCTGGGACCGCGTGCCCCCGCCCCCCACCAAGTACATTGAAACGCTGGATCTGCCGGTCGGAAAGACCAAGTGCACCGAGACTCCGCACGCGGGCGTGAAAGCCGCGTTTGACTACGCCATCACGTACGCGGATGGGACCATTGATGAAACCACATTTACGAGCCAGTACCGGCCGTGGCAGGAGGTGTGTTTGATTGGCGTGGAAACGCTCTCCGAGGAACTGGACGAGCAGGGCCTTGAACTGGAAGACGCCGACATTTCCGCCGGAACTGTTGAGTAAAAACTAAAAACCGCCCAACACTGCAGTCAAGAAGATAATTTCTAAGAGAATGGCAGCTAAAGCCGCTATTCCTTATGAAGACTATCCCCATGCTTGTCGTGACTGCAGTGTTGGGCGGTTTTCAATGAGTGTGCCTGGAGATTTGTTTCTTTTTTGGGGACAAGAAAGCATTCTATCATACCCCTTGACGTCTGTCAAGGCATGCGCTAAAATCACCTACTTAACCACATACGCATATGATGACCATCAGCCAAATTTATAATCTTGCGGTCTCCGAGGGAATCAGCAAGGATCTGCGCGGTCCGGCTCGGGTTCGCGAGCTTTTGAAGCGCGCCAAGTCAAAGTTTGAGAAGCTCTCGGACGAGAGCAAGGAGGCGTTTGACCAGGAGTCCCTTGCCAATCCCTACTCTGACACGCGCGTGTTCCACGGGGACCTCGGAACCCGCGTCAAAAAGGCCATGGTTGGCGTTGACATTGATACCGGGGAGGTGATGCTCGCGAACGAGCTCAACCGCCGCAATCCGCAAAGCCCCATTGATTTGATTATCAGCCACCACCCGCTCTCGGGCGGCTTGGCTGGTTTGCACGAGGTCATGGATTTGCAGATTGAGCTCTTGGCGCACTACGGAGTTCCCATCAACATTGCGGACAAGCTCACGCGCCAGCGTATCGGCCAGGTTGAGCGCAGCGTGTCGCCCGCAAACCACGGCCAGTCCGTTGACGCGGCAAAGCTTCTCGGGTTTCCCATTATGAGCGTGCACACGCCGACCGACAACCACGTTGCGTCGTACTTGTACAAGGAAATCAAGAAGCGCGAGAAAGAACTGGTGTACGTAAGCGATGTGATGCAATTTTTGAAGACCATCCCCGAGTACCGGGAAGCGGCCAAGCAGAAAGCGGGCCCCAAGATTTTTACGGGCTCTCCGGAGAGCTTTGCCGGCAGAATCGCGGTCACCGAGGTCACGGGCGGCACGGACGGGGCAAAGGAAATCTACGAGCGCTTGGCGCACGCGGGGGTGGGCACCATCATCTCCATGCACCAGCGCGAGGAGTGGAAAGAAGAGGCTGCCAAGCACCACATCAACGTCATCGTTGCGGGCCACATGTCATCCGATTCGCTCGGACTGAACCTTTTCCTGGATAACCTGGAGAAGAAGGGCGTGGAAATCGTGCCATGCTCGGGCCTGATCCGCGTGTCCCGCGCGGGCAAAACCTCACCGGCGCGCGGCGCATCAAAGCCGCGGTCCCGCGTCCGTCCGCGGTGGTAAGCTGTATTTTAAAAGAGCCTGCCTTATCGGCGGGCTCTTTTTTAACCCATGAATCCGTGGTAAGCTGATAAACTATGGAAGAAGAGCGCATCATATCATCACAGGTCCGGAACCAGGAAGATACAGTGCTTGACGTGACCTTACGCCCCAGGCGCCTTGTTGAATATATCGGCCAGGCCAAGGTAAAGCAGAACCTTGAGATTTTTATGGCTGCCGCAAAAAAGCGCGGGGAGCCTATTGAGCACGTGCTTTTGTACGGGCCGCCCGGATTGGGCAAGACCACGCTTGCCGGGGTCATTGCCAACGAGATGGGTGTTTCCATCCGCGTCACGAGCGGACCTGCCATGGAGCGCGCTGGGGACGTGGCCGCAATCCTCACCAACCTCCAGGAGGGGGACATCCTCTTTATAGACGAAATCCACCGCCTGCCCAAAACCGTGGAAGAGGTTCTGTATCCGGCAATGGAGGATTATTCGCTTGACCTCATCGTGGGCAAGGGGCCCTCGGCGCGGGTATTAAAGCTTGACCTTCCGCGCTTCACGCTCATCGGGGCGACCACGCGTATCAGCATGCTCTCGTCCCCGTTGCGCGACCGGTTCGGCGCCGTGTACCCGTTGAGCTTTTATGAGGAGGATGAAATCGGTAGCATCATAGCGCGGAGCGCGAACATACTCAAGATCAATGTTGAAAGACAAGCGAACACAATTATTGCTCAACGCGCGCGCCGCACCCCGAGAGTCGCAAACCGGCTCTTAAAGCGCGTGCGCGACTACGCGGACGTGAAAGCAGACGGCATCGTGACCGAGAACCTTGCGTATGACGCTCTTGATTTGCTTGAGGTGGACGCGCTGGGGCTTGATACGGTTGATCGGAAAATTCTCACTGCCATTATTGAGAAGTTCGGGGGCGGGCCGGTTGGCCTCGGGACCCTTGCCGCGGCAACCAGCGAGGAAGAGGCAACCATTGAAGACATCTACGAACCGTTCCTTATGCAGCTCGGATTTTTGGAGCGCACGCCGCGCGGCAGAATGACCACGGACCGTTGCCACGAGCACCTGGGAGTGTCCCTTGATGCTGTGCCAAGATTGTTCGCATAGGGGTTGCTTTTTTCGGTTAGTTGTGCTATACTGACAATAGTTAAGTTTCCCAGACAGGCACCGAAGCGCATTCGGTGTCTTTTTGCGTTTAGCGCTCCTATGGGGCCCTAAACGCAATATGATACTTACGCGGAAACAGTATAGGCGGCTCAAGCGGCTCCTTAGCGTGGCCGTTTTTGCCATTATATTTGAACTTGGGCTTCCTCCGGTTTCTTTGGCTGCATACGAGAATTATGCGGCGCTCGCGAACGGAGAAGCAAAACCCTATGAATACGGGGTATTTGGCGCACAGCCTTCGGTTGATTCGGAAACCATGGTGCTCTCGCGCGAAGAGCGGCTGGATGCGCCATACGCCCTTGATGCGGGCGAATACGCGGGATTGCCCATTGAAGAAGAGCCTACGGTCGTGCGAGAGCACTGGCTGACCGCGACCGCATACTCGTCCGAGCCCCGGCAGACTGATTCCACGCCGTTCACCACTGCCTGGATTACGCCGGTGCGCGACGGCGTGGTTGCCTTGAACTTTCTGCCCAAAGGATCAATGGTGCGGTTCCCGGACCTGTACGGGGACAAGGTGTTTATTGTTGAGGACCGCATGAACGTGCGCTACCAGTACCGGGTTGACATTTGGATGAACACGCGCGCGGAAGCGAAACAGTTCGGCCTTAAGTACGTGCGCATGGAAGAGCTCGGCGGCCGCGTGCCGCGCGATTATGTGCTGACCCACTATGAGGCAGCGTTTCCGGGAATGAAGTAATGAACACAAAATGTGTACGCGGGCCCAGCGTTAAGGTTAAGGCTGGATTTTTTTTAAGAGGTAGCGTATGGTGTATATACGGATTTGACGTTTCTCCGCGCCTGCGGCGCGGCCACGTGGCCGAGTGGTTAGGCAAGGGTCTGCAAAACCCTTTACACCGGTTCAATTCCGGTCGTGGCCTCCATAACAAAACGACCCGCCGGTTCGGCGGGTCGTTTTGTTTGTGAACCGTTACCCTGGAGGTATCGGCTTTAGCGCCTGATAGTCTCCACAGCACTGTGTTCCACAAATAAAAAAGAAAGAGCGGATCTCTCTGTAGGGATCCAACGAATCATGAATGAATCGCTCTATCGCACAGAAAGACCGCAGGAAGTATATCACGCGCGCGCGGCTGCGTCAACCATTTTTAGTTTAGCTTCTGTGGATATCCCGCCTCCTCGGCGGGCAAGCCGCGCGAGGAGCGCGGTATTCTTGAGCAGCATGGCAACGGTCATGGGCCCCACGCCCCCGGGGACCGGGGAAATCCACGCAGCTTTCTTTTTGCAGGATGCATCAACGTCACCGGTAATCTTTCCATCAACTTCCGAGGTTCCTACGTCAATCAGTATGCACCCTTCTTTAATCATATCGCGAGTGAGCCAGCCCGGCGTGCCCACTGCGGTGATGACAATGTCCGCTTTTTGGGTTTTTTCCGCAATGCGAGGATCCCCGGGCTGCGCGTGTACCGGGGCGGCGCCGAATGAGGAGAGAGCGCGCGCGAGGATTTTGACGAATGCTTCGTGCCGGGCAATAATGGCCGCCTGTTTCCCGTGTAATACTTCGCCTGTTGCAGCGATGAGCTGCACGATTCCCGCAACCAGGCCGGGCATCATTTTTTGCGCGCCCAACCGCTCTGCCTGGATGTTTTTGGGGTGAAATCCGTCTACGTCTTTTTTGTAATCCATTGCGGCAATGATCTTGTCTTCATCCAGGTGCGGAGGGAGCGGGAGCTGTATGAGCATAGCATGAATGCCGGGGTCCTCGTTAAGCCAGCGGACGGTTTGCAGGATTTCGCCTTCTGCCGCATGTTCGCCAAACCGGTACAGGTGAAAATCAATCCCCACCTTTTGGGAAGCTTTCTGCTTGAGGGACACGTACCGTTCGCTTGCCGGATCATTTCCAACCAGAATCACGGCCAGGCCCGCTTTGAGCTTGAGTTTTTTAATCTGTTCCGCAACTTTTTCCTGGATTTCATCAGCAATGGATTTTCCGTCTATCTTGTCTGCGTCTGCCATAGGCTACTCTCCGGGTGTTTCGTAGGTCCAGCCTTCATAGAGCGGGTGGGAGGCGGTCATCTCGCGGACGCGGGCGGCCACGCCCTCCCGCACGTCTCTTTGAGTGGAATTGTGCAATACGTGCGCTATCATTTCTCCGACCTGGGTGAGTTCATCCTCGTCAAAGCCGCGGGTCGTAAGCGCTGCAGTGCCCACGCGCAGTCCGGACGGGTCCATGGGTTTGCGCGGGTCATAGGGGATCATGTTCTTGTTCGTGTAAATGCCCACGCCGTCAAGCGCATGCTCCGCTTCTTTTCCGGAGAGTCCGGTGGCGGTCAGATCCAGGAGCACTAAGTGGTTGTCCGTGCCGCCGGACACCAAATCAATGCCGTTATTCATGAGGCTCGCGGCCAGTGCTTGCGCGTTTTTGATGATGTTTTCCGCATAGTCCGCAAACGAAGGGTGCAAGGCTTCCTTAAACGCAACCGCCTTGGCCGCAATCACGTGGTCAAGCGGGCCGCCCTGCATAAATGGAAATACCGCAAAGTCCACTTTTTGCGCGAGGTTCTTTTTGCCGTCCGGCCGCAGGCGGTCTTCTGTTTTGGAGAAAATCGCGGCTCCCCTTGGGCCGCGCAGGGTCTTGTGCGTGGTGGTGGTGACCACGTCCGCGTACGGGAACGGCGAGGGGTATGCTTCGCCCGCCACCAGGCCCGCGAAGTGCGCCATATCAACCATCAAGTAGCTGCCGACTTCGTCCGCGATTTTTTTGAATGCCTTAAAGTCAAGTATCCGCGTGTACGCGGTGTAGCCCGCGAGCAGCACCCGCGGTTTTTCGCGTACCGCGATCTCCCGCACCTCATCCATGTCAATCAGGTGCGTGTCCCGGCGCACGCCGTAGGGGACAATCTTAAAAAGCTTGCCGGAAAAATTAACCGGCGAGCCGTGCGTGAGGTGGCCGCCCATGGCAAGGTCCATGGCCATGACTTTGTCACCGGGCTCTGCCAGGGCAAAGTAGGCTGCCATGTTTGCCTGGGAGCCCGCGTGCGGCTGCACGTTGGCGTGCTCTGCGCCGAAGAGCTCGCACGCCCGGTCGCGCGCCAGATTCTCTATCACGTCAATGAACTCGTTGCCCCCGTAGTAGCGCTTGCCCGGGTAGCCTTCGGAGTATTTATTCGTCAGCGGCGAGCCCAGGGCCTCCAGGACGCTGCGCGAAACCAGATTTTCCGAAGCAATCATTTCCAGGCCGGTTCTCTGCCTCGCGATCTCGTTCTCAATTTGTTTCGCTACCTCCGGGTCGGACTTCTGTAAATTTTGCATATGGTTTAGATGAAAAACGCGGACCCCCATCCGCTTATACTGGTATCATACCGCGCTTGCCGCGTTTGTCAAAATAAAGAGGGGCGGCTGCTGATTTTTCCGAATCAGCGGCCGCCCCCGTGCGTAATGCCGTTTTAGGGCATCTTTGATCTATACCAGGAGGTGCCCGAGCCCTGCTTCCATCTTTGAGCAATGTGTTCTGTAGGCAGGGGCGCTCACAAAGCCGATTACCGCGTTGCCTGCGGTGTTCCAAATTGAGCTCTCCGGCTCTGTGCCGAGCAGCAGCAGCAACTGCTCGCTTCGGCGCAGGGTTCCCTGAGTGTGATCAAGGTGCGCTCGCATGGTTTGTGGCGCAGGAAGCAGATGTCCTGATTCTTCGTGCGCCATCACCAGGCACCAGGGAGCGGATGGCGTATCAGGGTGTCCCAAGGAAACCGCAATGGGCCTGCCTCCCGGCACCTTGCCTTGCTTCCCGAAGGCAAGAACCGCGCCTTTTGGCTTTACTTTGTGCCCGTTTGCCATTGCCGCCAGAACAGAGGCGAATATGGACTGGCACTTTGCACCGTCACCCGTAAGGTCAAAGCCGCCTATGGTGAGGCGCATTGCCAAGTCTGAAAGCACGTCCGCCGCGCGTTCGCCTTGCATTGAGCGGTCCACAACCTGCTCAACCACGGTCAGGGTGAGCGCACAAGCGATATACGTGCTGTCCAGCAGTTCCATAGTGCCCGTGGTTCCGTCAGTTCCGCTGAACGACATCGCCGTATGGACCATCGGGGAGCTTGCTGGAGCGTACATCCGCCGTTCGCTCGTGACGGAGCCTGTCCCGTCGTCCGTGGTGATGCGCACCATCCCATTACTCAACCAGATGTTGCCGTGGTCGCGTATGAGGTCGTCGACGGTGTCGGGAAGCCCGGGTTTCTGTTCGCAGATGAGTTGGTAAATGCATGCGCTGTACGCCGCATGGTTCTGCGCGGTGACGTCTCCTTTAGCTACGGAACCGATGTTCATGAACAGAGCCCCCAGGAATTCAGCCACCAACTCTTCCGCGGTTACGACGAGGTTGAGCAGAATCTTGAGGTGGTGCACGCACCACATTGCCTCTAAGCTGTACTGGAAGAGGCAATGCGCGCTTTGGTCATCCAACGGCGGCAAGCCTTTTAGTTCGGCAAGCCGTTGTCCGTCGCCGTTCAGCAGGTTCTCGGCGATGGGTAGCATCACCTCTTGTAGTTCCGGAAGCGCTTCGCGCGCTTCGGTGAGCTGCTGGATGACAATGGGATCGCGCGTGTCATGGTGCGTGTCCAGGGGCTTCCCCATAAGGTTGTGGACGAGCGCGGTGCTGCACCTAATGAGATGCACCACCCTGTCCCGCGCGTACTTCGCGCTCGTGCGGTAGAGCCTCGTCTTGGTAGTTCTGCTTTGCGTTCGGCTGCTGGTGGCCTTTCCGAAGAGCTCATCCTTGCGGCTCTTGAGTTCGTTTGGAATGAATACGACGAGTACTTCGGGGATGTGCCGCTCAATGAGCCAGTCAACTTGCTTGGATTCAATCGGCCCCTTGCTCGGGATCGGAGTGCTGGTAGCTTTCCATGTTTCTGGTCTGACTGCTTCGGCTGCATACACCCGCCAGCCGCTTTCTAGGTGAAGCCTGATTTCCGAGGGAGTGGCATACGCTGAAAATACGCGTTTTTCCCTCCGGTCGTTTCCTGTGACGAATTCGTTGGTACCATGATATTCTCGCATGGCCTATCGCTCCTTGATTATGAGATGCAGTTTGATGCAGTGTAAAGTCCAAATTGGGAATGTGCGTTGGTTTGCTAAATTGTTTTTATCACTTTTCTATATTTTTGTCAATATTTTGGTTGCCAGCGCTTCGGCAAGATGGTACGATGTTTCATATGAAAGCAGGATTTTTTTTACCTCTGGCAGTACTCATTTTGTTCGCGGGAACGCCGCAAACGCTTGCCAAGGAGGCTGACCCCGCCAGCGCTCCTTGGCAAGCGAAGGATTATTTTTCCTTTGTCGCGGAGGTGCGCGTTCCCGAGGAAGGGGCGCGGGACGTGGTTGCGGCCGGGGGCGTGGTTGACATCAACAATCCGGTGGCGCAGGACGTGCTTGCTCTCGGGGGAACGGTCATCATCCAGTCGCAGGTATCGGGGGACGTGCGACTGGCCGGAAAGCGCGTGGTGATTGCATCCGACATCAGCGGCAACGCGGCAGTGCTCGCGCAGACCGTTGAGATCAGGCCCGGCAGCACCATCGCGGGTTCCATGGAAATACGCGCCAAGGACGTGGTGATTGAGGGAACCATTCTCGGCGACGCGCACATTGCCGCGGAAACGCTTTTGCAGAACGGCACTATCGGCGGAGAACTCACGCATGACCCCATTGGCACGCCAGGCTATGAGCGCTCTCCGATTGCGTGGTTTTTCCGCATCATAAGCCTGTTCGGCATGCTGGTTACCGGCCTCGTGCTGGTGAGCGTCACTCCGTTGCTGGTGCGCTACATGGTGCGCGAATCAATAAAAAATCCGGGCCGCGATATTCTCTGGGGCGTTGCCGCCTTGGCGCTCGTGCCCATTGCCGCCTTGGTGCTTAGCCTTACGGTTATCGGGTTTCCGCTGGGCGTGATTCTGGGAACGAGTTTGTTCGTTGCGCTGTATATTGCCAAGATTCTGGTTGGTATTGCGCTCGGCACGTACCTCATTGGCGCGTTCCGCGGGCGCGAGGAGGCGCAGAAAGCATCCCTGCTCTGGACCATGGTGCTCGGTATCGCCGTGCTCTGGCTCGTTATCGGCATTCCGAGCATTGGCTGGCTCTTGAAGCTCGTTGCTCTGGTATGGGGTTTGGGCATGCTCGTGCGCCTTGGATTCCGTTTGTTTAAGGCGCTGGAATCTTAAGGTATGGGCATCAATCCGAAAATTTTTAAGGCGTACGACATCCGCGGCATATACCCCGGCGAAGTCAATGAGCATGCCGCGCAGCGGATAGGGCGCGCGTTTGTCGCTTTTTCGGGCGCGCAAAAGATTATCGTGGGCCGTGACGGCCGCGTTTCTGGCCCGGCTCTGCACGCTTCTCTTGTGAAAGGCATCACCGAGGGGGGGGCTGATGTTTTGGACATCGGCCAGGCATCAACTGACATGTTCTACCACGCGTGCGGCTCAAAAGGATTGCCCGGCATTATGGTGACCGCGTCCCACAACCCGGCAGAGTACAACGGATTCAAGCTCGTCAAAAAGATGCCGGATCTGGTGAGCGGGGAGGATTTTCGTGACGCGGTTGCGGGAGCCGAGCTTGCCGCATCTCCTGCAAAGGGTTTGGTGAGCGAGCTGGACATCAAAGATGAGTACGGAAAGAAGATGCGGTCGCTGATTGACACGAGCGCCATTCCCCGGGGATTGACGATTGTGGTTGATCCGGCAAACGGCATGGGCGGGGTTGCGTATGATAGTGCGTATAGCGGTTTGCCGGTGCATACGGTAAAACTGTTCTTTGAGCCGGACGGCACGTTCCCGAACCACGGGGGCGACCCCCTCAAAGAAGAAAACCGGCGCGACCTGTGCAGCCGCGTGAAAGCGGAAGGCGCTGATCTGGGGTTTGCGTTTGATACGGACGCGGACCGGTTTTTCGCGGTAGATGCGACAGGCACGTACGTTCCCAATGACTTTCTCGGCGCTCTACTCGCCAAGTATTTGATTGAGAAGCACGGAGGCGGCACCATTGTGACGGACGCGCTCATCGGCTGGGCCATGCGGGATTTGGCCAAGGCGGCCGGAGGAAGCGTCTGCATGTCCCGCGTGGGGCACGTGTTCATCAAGCGGGAAATGGACAAGAACAAGGCGCTCTTCGGCGTTGAGAAGAGCGGGCACTACTATCTCCCTGATTTTTACTTTGCTGAGTCAGCCGTGGGCACGTCTTTGATGCTTTTGGAGATGCTCGGGCACTACGGCAAGCCGCTCCATGAGCTCATTCGCCCTCTGCGCGAGAAGTACCACATGATTGAGCAGATGAATTTTGAGGTTAACGATCCAGATGCGGTGCTCGCCGCTGTCCGCGAGCGCTATTCGCCAAGCTGTGAGATTCAGGAATTGGACGGGATTTCCATCATTGCCGAAAACTGGCACGCGAACGTGCGCAAATCAAACACCGAACCCATGGTTCGGCTGAATGTGGAGGCGTTGGATAGGGGATTGATGGAACAAAAGCGGGACGAGCTTTTGAAGCTGATTCAAGGATAATTGACCCAAAGGTGATTAGTAAAAGGCATATGCTCACGATTTAGCGGGACCCCCCGCTTGCCCGAGGCGTAACTCGGTCAAGCGTACCCGATAATCGTTCGCATATGCCTTTTACCTGACTCCTATTTTTTCTCTGACCTCGCGCATGGTTTGTTGCGCGATTTTTTGCGCGGCCTCGGCACCTTCAATCAATATTTCACCGATGCGCTCCCGTTCTTTTTCCAATGCGGCCCTGCGTTCGCGGATCGGTTTTAGGTGGCTGATGATGGTGTTGGCAACCACGTCTTTTAGGTCAGAGTACTGCAGTGAACCTTTTTTGTGCTGGCGCTTGAGTTCGTCCGCGAGTTTTTCGCCACCCAATGCCTCAAGAATCGCGAACAAGTTCTCAACCCCGGGAGATTTTTCACGGCCCTCGGTTGCCGTAACCGCGCACCGGACTTTCTTTTTGATCACCTCATCAGAATCCGAGAGCGCGATGTAGTGCTTGTCTCCGAGGGACTTGGACATTTTTTTTGTTGGGTCGGATAAAGACATCACGCGCGCCTGCTTGGTCAAAAGCGGTTTTGGTTCGGGGAATAGTTTTCCGAACGCCTTGTTAAATCGGCGGCTAATCACGCGCATCAGCTCCACGTGCTGGACCTGGTCTTCGCCCACTGGCACCAGGTTTGCTTTGTACAAGAGCACGTCAGCGGCCTGGAGCACGGGGTAGGTGAATAAGCCGGCATTGATGTTTTGCTTGTTCTGTTCGGACTTGTCTTTGTACTGCGTCATGCGTTCCAATTCGGCGATCGGCGTCAGTGTATTAAAAATCCACCCTAGCTCCGTATGTTCCGCAACCTGGGACTGGACGAAGAGCGTTGCTTTTTCCGGATCAATGCCGCACGCCAACAGGTCAAGCGCCAAGCCGCTGATTCGTTCCGGCAGCTTCTTTGGGTCATACTCAATAGTCATCGCATGGTAGTCCACAATGCAGAATATGGACTCATGCTCATGCTGGAGGTCTGTCCATTGCTTGACCGCGCCCAGGTAGTTGCCGAGGTGCAGAGCGCCGGTTGGCTGGATTCCGGAGAAGATGAGATTTTTCATATGCGTTTACTATACCTTAAGCACCACAGGCAAGACCATAGGCTCGCGCTCGGTTTCCTTGAACAGGAATTTGCCCAGATCATCCCGCAGCTTGGCGCGGATTTCGCCCCAGTCTTCGCTCTTTTTGGGCATTTTTTTCGGTTGCCCATGACCTTGCGGGTTTTGGTGTTGACCTGCACCACGACCACGACCATGCCGTCCGATGCCATGACCTGCCGGTCTTTCAATACCACGTTGCCCACGTCCCCGACTCCGAGCCCGTCCACGAACACTGGGCTCGTATCCACCTTGGTATCCGTGGCCCGGCCGCCGCGGGAATCAAACTCCGCGATTTGGCCGTTATCAAGCACCAAGATTTTTTCCGGCTTAAAGCCGTTGTCGCGCGCGAGCTTGGCCGCCTCGCGGAGCATGTAGTGGTATGCGTACACCGGAATGAAGTAGTCCGGCTTTACGGTATTCAAAATGAATGTGATGTCCTCGCGGTTGCCGTGGCCCGAGACGTGGATGTCCATGAGCTCGCCGTGGATCACGTTGTCGCTCTGCCGGTAGAGCTCATCCTTGAGCTTCTGGATGGTCGCCTCGTTGCCGGGAATGATGGAGGAGGAGAGGATCACGGTGTCGCTCTTTTTGAGGCGCACGTTCTTGTGGCTGCCGGTGATGATGCGGGAGAGCACGGCATTGCCCTCGCCCTGGGCGCCGGTTGCGATGACCACGATTTTGTCGTCCGGAATATCGTCAATCTGGCTGATTTTAATCAGGGTTCCCTTGCGGGCCTTGATGTACCCGAACGTAGCCGCGATCTCAATGTTCATTTTCATGCTGTACCCGTCCAGCGCGACTTTCTTGCCCAGCGCTTCCGCGGCGGCAATGATCCAGCCGATGCGCTCAATCTGCGAGGCGAACGTGCCGATGATGATCCTTCCGGGCGCGGTGCGGATCAAGGTTTCCAGGTTTTTTTTCATCTCGTCCTGGGTCCCGCTCTTGCGCACGTCAATGGCGCCGAGAGACTCAAGCATCAGAATGCTCGGCCGCTTGACTTTTGCGAGATGCCGGTAGTCAACAATGGGATTGCCGGTTCGGGAATCGCGTTCCAAGGTCCAGTCTCCGGGATGGATGATAGAGCCGGCCGGCGTTTCCAGAATCACGCCCACCGCGTCCATGATGGAGTGCTCAATCCGGAAGAACGAGACTTTGAACGCGCCGAACGTAAACCGGTCCGAGAGCGATTTGATGGTAATGGGCTTGAGCCGGTTGGTTGATTTCGGCTCATAGTCTTCCTGCCGGTGCTTGACCATGGCCAGGGTCAGGGGGCGCCCCACAATGGCGGGGTAGCCGAGGCGGCCGAGCAGGATGGGGGATGCGCCGATGTGGTCCAAATGCCCGTGCGAGAAAATCACGGCGCGCACGTTCCGCTCCTTTCCCTTCAAGCAGGAGATGTTGGGGATGATGTAGTCAATGCCGTGCTGGTCCTCTTCCGGGAATTTCAGTCCCATATCCAGGATGATGATGTCATTGCCGTACTCAAATACGGTCATATTCTTGCCGACCTCTTCCATGCCGCCGAGCGGGATGATTTTAAGCTTGTTCTGCTTGCCGGCCGCAGTACTTGGGAGTGTGGATGTTTTTTGGCCGCGGCCGGGCGGCCGCGGAGTAGCGCGGCCGCTCCTTCCGAAGCTTCGCCGGGGGCGGCGTTTTGCTGATTTAAGTTGTGTTGGAGTCATGTTTTGCCTAACTGATTATTTAATGGTGTCCGCGACCACGGCGCTCATGGAGGCCGGGAACGCGACAATGATGGTGCGCTTGAGAGTGAGTATGAAATCCATTGACCAAGGTCCCACTTCAATCACCGAGAGCAAGCCCGCGACCACGAGCAGAGAGAAGAAGTAGGTTGAGAGCACGCGCTTTACATACTCGTCCCAATGCTCGGTGAACGTGCCGCGGTAGTAGTTGTAGTACACGAACGTGCCGATGAAAATAATGGAAATCACGGCGAGGATCGCGATGCGCGAGGCGGGCAGCTCGTTGGCAAGCCTCCATGATTCCTCGGAGAGCCCCACGGGCGCCGCAAGGATAGTGGCTCCGATCACGACCTGCAGCAGGTCTTTGAGCAGGAATTCGGTCCGCAAAGGGTTGGTGGCGCGGCGCAGAATATCCTGCACCTCGTCGCCGACGGCGCGGGCAACGTCCAGGGGCAGGGTTGCCACGTCCTTGATGGTGCCTGCAACAGCTCCGGCGGCTTCGGCCATGGTTTCGGTGACTGACGAGAGGTTGAGAGAGGAGGCAGGGCTGCTTTTTTGTTTTGCTTTTGGCATAGATGATGGTGTGATAATTTGAAAAAATTAATGGTGGTGCCGGAGGGGAGACTTGAACTCCCACCCTGCAAGCAGGACAGCGCTCTGAACGCTGCGTGTCTACCAGTTTCACCACTCCGGCGCGTCGTTTTAGAATTGCAGACGTTTTTTGGTTTTGATGTACCAGGAGGCGATGTTTGAGAACCGGTCCGAGGGATGGTTGATGCGTTCCGTGGCAATCCCCTTGAGGTTGCCCGGAGTCAGGTAGGTGTACTGGAGGCTGTACAGGAAGATGGCCGGAACATCATCTGAAACTTGTTTTTGGAACGTCGCATACTTTTCTTCGCGCGTTTTAGGGTCGCTGGTTTTACGGGCGTCTTCCAGGAGCGCGTCCACTGCCTTGTTCTGGTACAACGCAAGGTTCAGCCCCGGGTCATTGGCCTGGGACGAGTGCCAGAACGGGTAGGGGTCCGGGTCTTTTCCGATGATCTGGCCGAACAAGAGCACTTCGTACGCGCGCGGCTTGATGACGTCTTTCTGGATGCTTGCGACCTCAACGATGTTGAGGTTCACTTTGACGCCGATGCCCTGCCAGAGATCGCGGAGCGTTTCCGCCACAATGATTGAATCTTCGCGCTGGATGGCGGTCAAGGTCAGGCTAAGCTCGGCGTTGTTTTTTTGGCGCGTGTACGGCGGCCGGGTTTGGTCCGGCGCGCCCAGGGTTGCGCTGCCCCGCGTCACGGCCGGCCCTGCAGCGCCTCCATCATCCGTTGCGATGCGCTTCCACCCCGCATCATCCAAAAGCTTTTCCGCCTGGGCCGGGTCAAACAGGGTTCCGGAGGCTCTTTCCGTGTACCCGAGCATGCCCGGGAGAATGGGCCCTGCCACGGGAAGCGCCTCTCCTCCGAACGCGTTATCAATGATTTCCCGTTTGCTGGTTGCGAGGGAGAGGGCCAGGCGCACGTTTTTTTCTTTCAGGGCCGCGTTTGCTTCCTGGTTAAAGAAGAGGGCTGTGTACTGGGGCAGCGAGAATTTGTGGACTGCCGCCTGGCCGGTTGCTGACGTGGTCTGGTGCTGGGGCAGGAACCCGATACCGTCCACGTTGCCGTCCCCGAATGCGGCGTACGCTTCTTCAAAGCTCCCGAAGAACTTCAGCGCCACCTTCTCGACGAACGGCCCCTCGTTGTAGTAGCCGCTGAACCGTTTGAGCCGGTACTCCTTGATGTTGCCGTTCCGGTCTTTTATGAACTGGTCAAACCGGTAGGGGCCGCTTCCGACTGGCTTGAGGTTCAGTTCCGCGAGGATCGCGTGGGCCGGGTCAATATTTGACCAGAGGTGTTCGGGCAGGATCCCGAAGGTCATGACCGAGAGGAACGGGGCAAACGGCTCCGCGAGCGTAAAGCTTATAGTGTATTCGTCAATTGCCTGGGCGCGCACGTTGCGGAAAGTCGCATACAGCGGACTCTTGAATGCGGGGTCCTGGATGCTCTGTACCGTGAATGCGACGTCCCGGGTGGTCAGGGGCTCTCCGTCGTGCCAGCGCACATTGGGCCGCAGGGTGACGGTATACGTGGTTTGGGATTCGTCAATACTGTAGGATTCAGCAAGATCAGGCACCAGGCTTCCGTTTTCATCCAGCTTCATCAGGCTTCCGAACACGAGCCGCGCGATGTCCTGGTCAACGTCATTGGTTTGCGCGAACAGGGGGTTTATGTACGTTGGCGCGCCAACGGCCGCTTCCGCGTATTCGCCGCCGTGTGCGGGCTTGCGCACCAAATTGTTTTGGTAGAGCAGGACGCCGAGCGCCAGAGAAGACGCGAGGGCCAGGAAGAGCGCTGTCTTTGTGGCGAGGAGTTCGGTGGGGCTGTAGAACTTGGTGAGATACTTGAGCTGGGTGAGGTTGGGAACGCGCTTCTCGGCGATGACTTCAAACACAAAATCCTGGTCCGTTTTTTCGGTAAGCGAACGCGCTCCCCTGCGTGAGAGTTTTTTAGCGATAGAACTGAAGTAATCGGCAATGCCAGATGCAAGAGAAGCGCCAATCATAACATGCGCCAAACGAGCCGCGTCCTTTTGTAATTAGACGATGAAGATGTCTGCTGCGAGCAGACCGAAGAAGATGAGTGCGAACACGATGGTGGCGATATGGAGCACCTTTTCGCCGCCCCGTTTTTTAGTCCGGTACATATTTCCGCCGCCGCCGAAAGCCGCGCCCAGGCCGGTCCCTTTCTGTTGCATCAGGATGGCGGTGATGAGCAAAACTGCGAATATGACTTGAAGAATCTGGAGTAGCATGAATGGCTTACATAGTAGCAGAAAGAGGGTGTTTGTGTCAAATCTTTGTGCACCCCATTATTTATAGGTATACTGGCAGTATGCAAAATTTATTAAGCGAACTCAATGAGCGCCAGGCGCAGGCCGTACAAGCAACGGACGGGCCGGTGTTGGTTATCGCAGGAGCGGGATCAGGCAAGACCAAGACCTTAACGCACCGCATCGCGTACCTGGTTACCGAAAAGGGAATCAAGCCGCACCAGATTCTGGCGGTGACGTTCACGAACAAGGCGGCTGATGAGATGCGCAACCGCGCGGCCAAGCTCTTGGGCGCCAAGCCAAACCAGTGGAAGACCTGGCAAGGTTTCGGGTCTGGCCCTGCTTTGGGCACGTTCCACGCGATTTGCGTCCGAATCTTGCGGCAGGAGGCCGGGCGCGTGGGATTTAAGCGCGAGTTTGCCATCTATGACACCGACGAGCAGAAGAGCGCCATCAAAAAGGTCATGTACAACGAGGGCGTTTCACCTAAAGACGTAAATCCGAATGCCGTGCTCAACATCATCAGCCGCGCCAAAAACGAGCTTCTCACTCCGTCAAAGTTTGCCAATCAAACCGACGGGCCGTTTGAGGAGATTGTTGCGGGCCTCTATGAAAACTATCAAGAGTATCTCAAAGAAAACCAGGCAATGGATTTTGATGACCTGTTGTTCAACGCCGTCACCTTGTTCAAGAAGCATCCGGAAGTGCTCACCTCATATCAAAAAAGATGGCCGTACATCATGATTGATGAATACCAGGACACGAACCAGAGCCAGTACGAGTGGGCGCGGCTCTTGGCCGGCAAAACCAAAAATATTTTCGTGGTGGGTGATGATTGGCAGGGCATCTACTCCTGGCGTGGGGCAAACATCCGCAATATCTTGGAGTTTGAAAAAGATTACAAGGGAGCGCAGACCATTCTCTTGGAACAGAACTATCGCTCAACCGCGCCTATCGTTGCCCTGGGCAACGCGATTATTTCGGGCAACGCATCGCGGATGAAGAAGAAGCTCTGGACCGACCGCGAGAAAGGCGCAACACCCGAGGTGTGGCAGGTGGAGAACGAGAGCCGGGAAGCGGAAAAGGTTTTGGAGAAGGTGTGCGAGCTGGAGGGGCTTGCGGCTCCGGCGCAAAAGCTTCCGGACCAGGAGGAAGAAGAAGTCACATATGACTACGCGGCAGAGGGGAACGGTTCCGGCATTCTTGACCAGATCATGAAAGGCTTTAAGGCGGGCAAGCGCACGTACCGCAGTGGAGACATGCGTTTGCAGCCGTCAAAAATCATTCCCTTTGACCTGGGAACGAGAAAACTGGCCTGGAACGATTACGTGGTCCTGTACCGCACCAATGCGCAGTCGCGCGTGCTGGAGGAGGCCATGCTGCGCTACGGCGTGCCCTACCGCTTGGTCGGCGGCATCCGGTTCTACGACCGCAAGGAGGTCAAAGACACGCTCGCGTACCTCAAATTTTTGCTGAACCCGAATGACGTGCTTGCCCTGGAGCGCATCATCAACGAGCCGGTGCGCGGCATCGGCAACAAGACATTGGGCACGGTGTACACGCAGGCTCGGTCCGAGGGCAAGGATATTGTGGCCTGCGTTTTGGAGAGCGAATCAATTGAGGGCCTAGCCTTGAGTCGGCTTGAGGCGTTCAAAGCGTTTGCGGACGTGTTTTCGCGCGGCCAGGAATCATTGCCCGAGATGACGGTGGCCGAGGCAATTGATTTTTTGCTCAAGCGCTCCGGGTACATTGATGCTTTGAAAGCTTTAGGCAATGACGGGAATGACAAGTTGGAGAATGTGGCTGAACTTAAGTCTGTTGCCAAAAAGTTCGCTTCCCTAAAGGGTTCGGAAGGAGTTCAGGCGTTTTTGGAAGATGTTGCTTTGGTTTCGGACCAAGATACGTTTGATCCTGAATCCGGGCAAGCCATCACCCTCATGACCTTGCACAGCGCAAAAGGCTTGGAGTTCAAGAATGTGTTTCTGGTTGGCATGGAAGAGGGCCTGCTGCCGCACGCAAATTCCATGATTGACCCGCAACAATTGGAAGAGGAGCGCAGGCTGTGCTATGTGGGTATCACGCGCGCCAAGGACCGCTTGTTCATGCTGCTTGCGCGCTCTCGCACCATTTACGGGTCAGTCAGCATCACCACGCCCTCCCGCTTTATCGCTGAACTGGGTGATGAGCATGTGGAGTTTTTTGAAGATGGCGAATCTTGATAGGAGTTGCTAAGCGGCGTGGACGCTCCTTTGCGGCCGCGACGCTCTATTGACAGGATGTTATTGATGTGGTAAAAAGTAGTGTTCGCAACCACGAACGAGAAGTTTCTTTGAAAACCCATGTCCGGCCGCATGGCCGGACGCAACCGCGAGGTATGAGGAAATGGCAGGCGAGTATCAGGGTCCGCTGACCGTTGCGTTGTTGGAGAAGAGCGATGATGAGATCGCGCAGATCATCGCAGGGTTGCCGGGTGACGCGGAGATCGTCGCAACGCCACTGATGGACGAGCTGATATACCGGCGCAAGGACTACAGTCGCGGCATTGACATCTGCGAGCGAGCCATCTCGAGCGGCGCGGCTTCTCCTCTGCGGGTCGCTCAACTCCAGATCGCCATAGCCAACCTCAAGCGCCGTCGGCCGGAGGCGGCGGGCCGCGAGCTTGAAATCCAATGGTGGATGCGGCAAGCTGCCGCCCTGTTCGGTCCTATGGATATGAACGCGCCGGGTGTCCGTAGGACCGTCATCATGTGGCATTACAACCATGCGTTGCTGTGCCGACTCGCTGGCGATTTTGAAGGAGAGGCCGAGCATCACCGCGCGATCGGCAACATCGCGGAGGACGAGTTCAGCCGCAACAACGCGGCATACATGGCAGAGTTCGCCATGATGCTGCACTACGTCAAGGAAGGCACTGCCACGGACGAGATGTGGCATGACTTTCTAGACGCAGGCGATGCGTACCGCGCCACGCTGGACAGCAATGTTCCACGCGAGGCCCAGTGGATGGCCAATGAGTGGGGGCACCGGATCCAGGTGGTAATCCTCTTTGGTGAACGTTTGGATACCGACCTGGTCTTCAATTGGCTGGACGACGGATACAGCGAGTTGGATGACTTGCTGGAACGGGGCGTTCCAGGGAGCGCCCGCTTTGCCTTGCGGCTCATGACTGCCCTGACTCTTTTGTGCGACGCGCACGAGAGAATGGCGCTCCGCGAGGCGGAAAGTGTCATGAGTGACGAAAAGGCGGGCAATGACTGGCGCATGCTCGCGGCACTGCTCAAGGCGCGCATCATCGGAGGCATTGCGGCTTCCGTGTGCTACGAAGAGGTAGTGCAGATGCCGGGTGACGGCATCTGCCATGCGGCACGCGCCGTAGCAGAGCGCATGCTCACATCCGGACCGGTCTGACATCGCTCTTCGCCGCCTTCTGATTCTCGCGGGCGGCATTGTTCACACCGTTGGCAACTGCTATACTAGGGTTGCCAGCGGTTTTCTTTTTTATGCATCACCACAAACGACAACTGAATCGTTTGACATCCCGCGTCGCGCATGCGGGATTCGGCGGATTGCTGCATGATTTTAATTTGCTGCACCATTTGCCGTACCGCGTATTCCGCAGGCGGGATGCGTTTGCGCACGCCTCGGCAGACGGCGCGGCGCTCGTCCGCACGCTGGAGGAATTAGGCCCTGGGTTTGTTGAGGCGGGCAGAATCGCGGCCTCTAGATCCGACATCATCCCGCGGCCTTTTCAGAACGCGTTGTTGAACAGCCATGCGTCTTTGCCCGTGATGGACATTAAAAAATTCAAAAAGCTGCTGCGCCACGCAATCGGCCGAAGCGCCATGAATGAGATTGGAAGCATTGAGGAGCGGCCGTACCGCAGCAACCTGGTGAGCGAGACCCGCAAGGCAATTCTAAAAAACGGCAAGCGCGCGCTGATTACGGTCAACGACCCAAAAGCCGCATACCGCTTGGGGCGTAATTTGGAATCCATCAGAGAGCTCGCGCCCGCCATAAAGACGAAATTCGGCGGCATTGTTTTTGAAAACATCCTTGAGGAGCTTGAGCGCCGGGCAGGGCTCCTGTCCGATTTGAGCGTGGTTGCGGCTCGCGCGGAAATGCTGAATGCGCAGTTTGAGCACCACCAAAAAGTCGCCATACCCGAAATCCTATGGGAGTACACGGGCAGGGACTCATTGGTCCAGCGCTGGCACAACCACCCGACCATGCGCGAGATAGCCGAGGGAAGCAGAAAGAGCGGCGCGGCCCGAAAGTACATCAACCGCTATGTGGCTGAAGCGTTTGTGTACCAGTACGGCGCCGGAGGAGTGTTTTTGCTGCGTCCGCTTTTATCGGACATGCAGATTGGCGTCGGCAACACGGTCATCATCAACCACGCGCTTGCTACCGGATACGTGGAGCCGGAAGAGCGCAAGCAGTTTGTTGCCCTGCTGTATGCGCTTTTGGAAGGGGAGACAGAGTTGGCCGCCAAAGTCCTGCTTGCGGGCCACTACGCGGCTGGACCGAGCCATTCATATTTCGCATCCGGCATCCAGGTGCCTGAACCGAAAAAAGCTCCGATTTCGGAACTTTTATGGGAGCTTTTGGAGCAGGCATGGCACGGCAATCTGCACGTTGCGCTCGGCATAAGCATGGCCGCGGAGTCAGTCCTCTATCTTGAGCACGCGTTTAATCGGTTTGATTCGGACAGGCTTGTCCTCAACGACAATCTGCGGCTTGCCATCAAAAAATATCTTCCTGAAATGTTTGGCGTGAAAAAAACTGCTTCGGTTAAGGAAGTTGTTTCGTCCGCGATCAGCGGCTCTGACGCCGGAGGCGGCGGAGGCGCTTTAGTGCGATAAGCGTCGTGGCCGCACAGGAGCGTCCACGCCGCTGATTTGGAGCTTGCGCAGTTTTTTGACGCTCGCACCCGATACTTTCATCCGGCGCTTTTTGCGTTTTTTTTGTTCCCGCTTTTCGGCTTTTGTTTTGCTCATAGGATTGTCATTGCGAGGAGGCGTACCCGCCGACGCGGCAATCTTACAAGTGAGCCATGGCTCGCCGTTAAGATTGCTTCACCTTTGAGTACAAAGGCTCGCAATGACAGGATTATAGGTTCTCCAGAAGCGTTTTTGTTTTTGCTTCTCCGACTAACTGGATTATATCATCCTTATCCGCGTTTCGTATACCCGAAACTGAACCGAATTTTTGGATCAAAAGTTTTTTGGTCTTTGGCCCGATGCCGGGCGCGTCGTCCAAAATTGATTTGGTTTCCGCTTTGGCGTGCCTTGCGTGGTAATATTTTTGGCCGAACCGATGCGCCTCGTCGCGGATGCGCTGGAGTAATCTGCCCGCCGATGAGGCGGGGTCTATATTGATTTTTTTCAAGCTCGCGCCCTGGAACACTTCTTCCTCTCGCTTGGCGAGCGCAATGAACTGGTTTGGTCGCATGCCTTTTCCTGACCACCCCCTATCCCCCTCCAATACCACCCCAGAAATGCCTTTGGCAGTTTCTGGGGACCCCGAGTTAGAGGAGGGGGAATAGAGAGCGTTGAGAACGGTTGAGAGCTGGCCTTTGCCGCCATCCAAGAGCACCAGGTTGGGCGTGGGCCATCCGTCATTCTTAAATCTGCGTTTCAACACCTCGGCAAGCGACGCAAAGTCATTGCTGCCTTTGACAGTTTTGATTTTGAACTTGCGGTACTCGGACGGCACCGGCGTGCCATCAACGAACACTGCCATGGAACCTACCGGAAACTCGCCCTGGATATTGGAGATGTCATAGCCCTCAATGCGCTTGGGCAGCTCCTTGAGCTTGAGCGCTTTTTTTAATCCATTGAGCGCGCTTTCGGCGGCTTTTTCCCAGGACGCCCTGGACTGCTCCAGGTATTCTTTCGCGTTTTCTTCGCCGAGTTTGATCAAATCACGCTTTTTGCCGCGAGCCGGAACGCTGATGCTGATGCTGCCCGCCACGCGCTCCCGGGCGAGCGCCGCAATATCGCGAGGCGTCAAACTGGTGCGTATGGGCAGGACCAGTTCCCGGGGCGTGTTGCTTGCTTCGGAATAGTACTGCGCCAGAAACGCGCCAACCAGTTGGGTCATGGTTTCCCCGGCCGCGTGCTGGAGCAGGAAATTCAATTTATTGATGAGCTTGCCGCCGCGAATCACGAATACGTTCACTGCAGCTGAATCGTCTTTCTTGAAAATACTGATAACGTCCTGACTGCCTCCTCTGACTGACATGATTTTCTGGCGCGACTGTATCAATTCAAGATTTTTAATCTGGTCGCGCACTGCTGCCGCAGTCTCATACTGTTTGTTCGCGGCAAGGGTCTGCATGCGCGTTTTTAGGTCGCGGATAACGTCATCAGTATCACCCTCAACCACGCGCGCGAGCCGCGCAATCATATCCTTGTATTCTTCGTCAGTCTGGGGAATGGGGCCGAGGGAGCGTTTCTTCATGAGCTCTTGTTCAAATACCGTAGGCTCTTTGGGTTTTTTTCGGTACGGGAATATGCGGCGCAAAATGCGCAAATTTTCATACAGAGTTCCGCCGGACGTGTACGGCCCAAAGTACTTGGCGCGGGAGCGGCCCGCGTCAAATTCCGGCCTGCGCACGGTCGTGACAACCGGGCGGGGGTAGCGGTAGTCAATTTTAATGAAGTTGTAGCTCTTGTCATCCTTGAGCGAGACGTTGAAATGCGGCTTGTGTCGTTTGACCATGATGGATTCCAAAATCAAGGCCTCCTGCTCGTTGGACGTGATTGTGGTTTCAATGGACGCTATCCTCTTAACCATGATTTTTTTTGCGTCCGAAAGTTCCGCGGCGCCCCTGAAATACGACCGCACGCGGCTCCGCAATTTATTTGCTTTTCCGATGTACAAAATCACTCCCTTGCCATCCTTGAAGAAGTACACCCCAGGGGAAAGGGGCAGGGTTTTGAGCTGTTTTTCAATAATTTCAGGCATGCTGGTATAGTACATGGTTTAAGTGCTTGATTCAATCGGCAAATTCATGTATACTGTGCGGTATTGATTTATCAGTCAAGGGAGCGCGGGTTCATAATCTCAAGAATATTTCTCTTGACCTGCCGCGGAACAAGCTGGTGGTCATCACCGGCCTCTCCGGAAGCGGAAAATCCTCGCTCGCGTTTGATACAATTTACGCGGAGGGCCAACGCAGGTACGTTGAATCTTTGTCCGCATACGCGCGGCAGTTTTTGGGTTTGATGGACAAGCCGGACGTGGAGCGCATAGACGGGCTTTCCCCGGCCATTTCCATTGACCAGAAGTCAGCCTCCCACAACCCGCGCTCCACGGTGGGCACGGTCACGGAAGTCTATGACTACCTCCGCGTGCTGTACGCCCGGGTGGGCACGCCGCACTGCCCGCAGTGCGGAAAAGTCATCACCAAGCAGACCAAGCAGCAGATCATCAATCAGATTCAAAAACTCTCGGACGGCACCAAGATTATGGTGCTCTCACCAATGATCCGGGACCAGAAGGGCGAGCATAGGCACGTGTTTGCGGAGCTTGCCCGCGCCGGGTTCGCGCGGGTCCGCTTGGACTCCGAGGTCATACCATTAGAGGAAGCGCAGGACAAGCGGCTTGATAAGCAGAAGAAGCACACTATTGAGGTGGTGGTTGACCGGCTTACGGTCAAGGCCAAGCCAAGTGCGGACGACCGGACGCGCTTGGCTGATTCTTTAGGCACTGCGCTTGAGCTCGGGGACGGGCTCGTGATTATCAGTGAAGTTGATTCCGGGCGCGACACCCTGTACTCCGAGCACCTGGCGTGCGCTGGCTGCGGCATCAATCTGCCGCTCCTGGAGCCGCGCAACTTTTCGTTCAATTCACCGCACGGGGCCTGCGTTGAGTGCGGGGGCCTGGGCACCAAACTTGAAGTTGACCCGGACCTCGTCATCCCGAATAAGAAGCTCTCCATCGCCGAGGGCGCCATTCGGCCATGGTCAAGGACTGCTGCGTTCCAGGGCTGGTACTTCCGCATTTTAGAGGCAGTTGCGAAACAGTCCGGTTTTTCCATACGCAAGCCCGTCAAAGAACTTGCTAAAAAAGATGTGGATGCGGTGCTGTACGGAACCGGATCAACCGCCTACCGTGTGAGCAACCCGGAGGCCGAGGGCAAGATAAAGGAGTTTGAGACAACGTACGAGGGCGTGCTCGCGAACCTGGCGCGCCGCTACCAGGAAACGGATTCAGATTACATCCGCAGGGAAATTGAGACCTACATGCGCATCAAGCTCTGCCCGAAGTGTCTGGGAAAGCGGCTCAAGCCCGAGGCCCTCTCGGTCACCATCGCCGGCCGGAGCATCGCCCAGGTGACGGACAGCTCCATAGATGAGGCGCTCGCGCATTTCAAAGTGCTCGGCTCAAGCCGCGGCGGGCTTACGGCTTCCGAAATGCAGATTGCGAAGCTGGTTCTCAAAGAGGTGGTGGCGCGCCTGGAGTTTTTGCGCAACGTGGGCTTAAACTACCTCACGCTCGCGAGGGCCGCGCACACGCTCTCCGGCGGAGAAGCCCAGCGCATTAGGCTTGCCACGCAGATCGGGTCCGCGCTCACCGGCGTATTGTACGTATTGGACGAGCCGTCCATCGGCCTGCACCAGCGCGATAACGCGCGTTTGATTGAAACGCTGAAAGCCTTGCGCGACCTTGGAAATACCGTGATTGTGGTTGAGCACGACGAGGAAACCATTTCCGCGGCTGATTGGGTGGTTGACATCGGCCCGGGTGCGGGCAAGCACGGCGGCAACGTGGTGGCCCAAGGGACTCCGGCGCAGATCAAAAAATCTTCCAAGTCAGTTACCGGACAGTTCCTCTCGGGCAAGCGCTCCATTGCTGTTCCCGAACGGCACCACAAAGGAAACGGGAAAGCTATTTCCATCCTCGGGGCTTCCGAGTTCAATCTCAAGAACATCAATGTGGACATTCCCCTGGGCAAGCTGATTGCCATTACTGGCGTGTCCGGCTCCGGAAAATCAACGCTCATGACCGACATCCTGGCAAAGGCGCTCCTGCAGCACTTTTACCGCGCCAAAGAGCGCCCGGGCAAGCACCGCGCAATCAATGGATTAGAGCATATTGATAAGGTGATTGACATTGACCAGTCTCCCATTGGCCGGACCCCGCGCTCCAACCCCGCGACCTACACGGGCCTGTTCACCCCCATCCGCGATTTGTTTACCCAGCTGCCGGAAGCAAAAATCCGCGGGTACAAGGCGGGCAAATTCAGCTTTAACGTAAAGGGCGGCCGGTGCGAGGCGTGCGAGGGGGACGGGGTCAAGCGCATTGAGATGAATTTCCTTCCGGACGTGTACGTTGAGTGCGAGGAGTGCCGTGGCAAGCGCTACTCGCGCGAAATATTGGAAATCCACTACAAGGAAAAGAACATCGCCGAGGTGCTGGAAATGACCGTGGATGAGGCGGCTGAATTTTTTAAGAACATTCCCATCATCAAGACCAAACTTGATACGTTGTTTGAAGTGGGCCTTGGGTACATCCACCTCGGCCAGCAGGCGACCACGCTCTCCGGGGGAGAGGCCCAGCGCATCAAGCTCGCCACCGAGCTCTCGCGCCGCGCCACCGGGCGCACGCTCTACATTCTGGATGAGCCGACCACCGGCCTGCACTTTGCGGACGTGGAGCGCTTGCTTGCCGTCTTAAACGCGCTCTGCAACAAAGGCAACACTGTGCTCATCATTGAGCATAATTTGGACGTCATCAAGAGCTGCGACTGGATCATTGACCTCGGACCCGAGGGCGGGGATGGGGGCGGGGAGCTGGTTGCGAGCGGGACGCCGCGGGATGTTGCTAAAGTCAACAAGAGTTATACCGGGCAGTACCTCAAGAAGGTTTTGTAACAGGTGTGCAGGGGTTGTAAATTTTTTCGCTCCGAAGGGAAGCCTCGCTTCATCATTCTCGCTACAAAATTTACAACCCCTGCACACCTTACTACATCATTCATGGCTTTTGGCCATATTTTTTGGTACTATAAGGGCATGGCTCGGCAGTTGGAAAAATCCATTCTCGCGACTATCGCGTATTTTGACGTGTTTGATTATCCGCTGACCCTGCTGGAATTGCGGCGGCTGCTCCTCGGGCGCACTAAAGTGTCGTATGCGCTGTCAGACATACAGCGCGTACTGGATGAGGGAGCATTGCTGCAGAAAGCTGTTCGCCGCAAGAACGGATTTTTTTACGTCCGCGGCCGCGACGCGAACGTGAGTGAGCGGCGCGGACGCTTTTTGATAAGCCAGGAAAAGCACAAAGGTTCGCGTTTTGTGTTGCACTTGCTTTCATATATGCCGTTTGTACGCGCTCTTTTTATCTGCAATTCTTTGGCGCTTGAGAATACCACACACCAGAGCGACGTTGATGTTGTGGTGGTCGCCAAAACCGGAGGCGTGTGGTGGGCGCGGCTGTTCTCCCTGGTGTTGTTGTCACTGTTGCGCCGCAGGCCTGGCCAGGCGGGCGGGCGCCCCAAAATCTGCTTAAGCTTTTTTATTGATGAAGCGCACCTGGACGTGCGCACGCTGCGCATGAGCGGGAATGATATTGATTTTGCGTACTGGATCGCGCATTTCTATCCGATCTATGATACGGGAAACGCGTACCTGCGCTTCTGGGCGGCAAATTATCCCTGGCTTTCAGAAGTGCTGCCGAATGCGCGTCCCATTGTTCCGCACCCCGAGCGGGTGATGCGCCACGGCATCTTGTTGCGCCCGTTGTTTGAGGCGCTGCTTGCGCCGTTTTCTCCGCTCGCCCGCGCCATCCAAGAGAAAAGGTTTCCTCCGGCGATCAAAGAGATCGCGAACCATGATACCCGGGTGCGGATTGGGGATGGGGTGCTCAAGTTCCACACCAACGACCGAAGGGTTGCGCACATGGAATCATTTATAAAGCGGTACGAGGCTTTATTGAGCCTATGAAGTTCCTCAATGCGGTGATCCAGTATGGAATACTACTCTTCGTCTTCCTTATCCCCTGGCAGGCGCGCTTGATGCTGGTTCCCGGCTCAATCAACGGGGCTTACTGGGAGTATGGTACCCGGTCGTTGTACGCGACTGAAGCGTTGCTTTTCGTCATTTTGCTCGCGGTTGTTGTTAAAGGCGCGGCGTACATCATGCGGAGCAAGCCGCGGTTTTCAATGCGGCGGTTGGCGTCTCCCGCAGGCGCGCTCGTTGTTTTTTTGGTGTGGGCCGGGGCTTCCGTATTCTGGTCAATTGACCGGGAAGTTGCGCTTGAGCACTGGTTGGTACTGATTGAGGCGGGCGCGGTTTTTGTGATTTTCGTTTCAGGTGCGATTCCGCTTCGGACACTTTCATGGTCCATTATCCTGTCCGGCTCAATCCAGGCAGTGCTTGGGTTTGTCCAGTTCAGGATGCAGGAGGCGGCAGGCGGAGCATGGCTTGGCATGGCCTACCAGCACGCATCAATCCTTGGCACGTCAGTGGTTGAGACGGATGCCATGCGCCTTTTGCGCGCCTACGGCTCGTTCCCGCATCCGAACATGCTGGGCGGATGGCTCGCGCTCTCGCTCTTGCTTGCGATGCGCGAGGTCAAGCGCACGCCGCTTACGTACATCGCGATTGCGTTCTTGAGCGCTGGGCTTGCAGTTACGTTTTCCCGGGGCGCGTGGCTGGCATTTGGCGTTGGATTTGCGCTGTTGGTTGCGGCGTGGATGCGCCCGAATTCCCCCGCCTGTAATCAGGCGGGGGCTAGGGGGCGGTTCTTCTTTTTGCCGCTTTTAATCATAGCGCTGTTTGTCGGAACGCTCGCGGTTGCCTATCCCGAACCATTCAAGGAACGCATCTTCGGAGGCAACAGGCTTGAGGCAAAGTCAGTTGAAGAGCGCGCAAGCGGGATTGCGGAGGCATGGCAGCTCATCAAACAGCATCCTATTACCGGGGTTGGGATAGGGAACTATGGTTTGGCTGTGCACCGGGATATTGATGCGAGCAAGCCCGCATACTACTACCAGCCCGTGCATAACGTGTTTTTGCTCGCGTGGGCTGAATTGGGCCTGGTTGGGTTGGTGTTGATGACCATTTTTCTATTGTCATTGCGAACTCTTGCACTCAAGGGTGAAGCAATCCTATCATCGCGCCAGGGATGGCTGTCAGCAGGCGTCTTTTTACTCCCTCTTATGGTGCTTGCCCTGTTTGACCATTACCTCTGGTCTTTGTATCCAGGCATGATGATAGGGGCAGTATATCTAGCTATATTTTACCTAAAATTAGCCCAAAAATAGCACAAAGCCTTGACAAGAAGGCTGGGTTGGTGTATACTACTAGTCTGAAAAAATAAACGTACCAGAACAACGAATTCCACTGGGTAGGGCAGGAGGTTGTCAGTTGCAGCCGTCGTGACCTGTAAGGGTGTAGCTGCAATGGCCATTCTTGCCCTACCCATAGTTCCTCTTCTGCGTCCGCAGGAGAGGTTCCCGCAACCCCAACGCGAGGAATGCGTAATGTGCGTCCGTAACCGCGGTACCCCGGCGGTGCTGGCCACCGGGTTTTCCATGATGCCACGTAACGCCATCGCCGCCGACCTCACGGAGGTCACCGGCATCGCCTGCGTCATCGCCGACGTCGACCCGACGGTGGCCCGGGGTCGCTGATCCCCGGGCACGCCGACTTCCGCGCTCGCCACCTTGGCGGGCGCGAGTAGGCGTCCGGTTCTCGACCTGATCCGGATGCTGCCGCTGCGCGGCGTGCGCAGCGAGACAGAGAGCGGGGCCCCGGCTCGCATCTGCAATCGGGGCATTGCGTCGTTTTTTCTCAACTACGGCGCACGACAAGGATCTGCGAGCCACCGCTCCCCAGCGGAGTCTCCCCGGATCCTTAGCCCGCAGCTTGCATAGCCGGGCCCCGCTCTCTCAGTCGTTCGGGTATGGATAGGTGAAGCTGGAGTGGTGCCAGACAGCACAGAGAGATTTCCTCATGTCAGTATCAGAGCTGCCTACGAGTTCCCCTTATTAATGGAATCGCGCTGATCCGCAGAAGCAAGCCGAGAAGCGGAAAGCCATTAATAGAGAACACCGGCAGACACCCTTCGCAGGGAAAAATTCTGACGATGAGCCGATCTCTCACTGGAAGGCAGTACGATCCAGCCTCATCCCTCACACCTGAACCAAACCGTTCTTCACCCGCTCTTCAGCCGCCCCGCCACGCCACGAAAGGCAGGCGCCATGCGGAACTTCTCTGGCTTTGCCTAGGTACGCCTAGGCAGTACTTATGCCAGTTCGCCCCCGTCGCTTTCATCTAGGACGGGGGCGCTTTTTTTATCAAAACCACCCCCTAGCCCCCTTCCCTCGGGAATACTCGGGACGGGCTCTTGGTAAAGGAGGGGGAAAAGGAGGAAAGGCCCTTGACAAGGCCAGTATATTTAGTAAAATAGAGTACTACAGCCTAATTATCACTCTATATATATGAGTGATAATAGCCTTATCAATAGCATTTAACCCTAAAAAACGCTATGCACATCAGACCACTCGGCGATCGCGTGATCGTCAAACCCCTCGGCAACGAGGAAACAACCGCATCAGGCATTGTACTGCCGGACACGGTTGACAAAGAAAAGCCCGAACAGGGCGAAGTAATCGCAGTCGGCCCGGGCAAGCGATTGGAGTCCGGAGAGATTGCGCCCATGTCCGTTAAGGTCGGGGACAAGGTCGTGTTCCGCAAGTACTCGCCGGACGAAATCAAGGTTGAGGGCGAGGAAGTGCTCGTCATCAGCGAGAACGACATTGTGGGCATTGTTGAGTAATTAATTATAGAAATGTCATTCTGGAGCTCGGGTACTCCCGAGCGATAGAATCTAGTCTGGAATTCCAGTATAGATACTATCGCCCCGAGTACGGGACTCCAGTATGACGAGTACGTCACTATGGCTAAACAGATATTATTTTCCGATGAAGCTCGTTCCGCCATCAAGGCGGGCGTGGACAAGCTCGCGAACGCGGTAAAGGTAACGCTCGGCCCCAAGGGCCGCAACGTGGTGATTGACAAGGGATTCGGAAGCCCGACCATCACCAAAGACGGCGTCACCGTGGCAAAAGAAATTGAGCTGGAAGACAAGTTTGAAAACATCGGCGCGGACCTCGTCAAAGAAGTCGCCAACAAGACGAACGACACTGCCGGAGACGGCACCACCACCGCGACTCTGCTCGCGCAGATTATGGTGGCCGCAGGCATCAAGAACGTGACCGCCGGAGCAAACCCCTTGGGCATCAAGCGCGGCATGGACGCGGCAACCGAAAAAGTAGTCGCCTCCCTCAAGGAGCAGTCCAAGGCCATTGACCCAAGCAATGAGAACGACGTGGCCCAGGTTGCTTCCATTTCCGCGAACGATAAAGAGATCGGCAAGCTCATCGCCCAGGCCATCAAGAAAGTGGGGCACGAGGCTCCCATCACCGTGGAGCAGTCCCAGTCTTTTGGCATGGAGCTTGAGCTCGTGGAAGGCATGCAGTTTGACAAGGGCTATGCGTCCCCGTACATGATCACCAATGCCGAGCGCCTGGAGTCGGCAATGGAAGACCCCTCAATCCTCATCACGGACAAGAAGATTTCCTCGGTGCAGGACATCCTTCCGCTCTTGGAGAAAGTCATCCAGTCCGGCAAAAAGGAAATTGTGATCATTGCTGAAGATTTTGACGACCAGATCCTCGCAACGTTGATTGTGAACAAGATGCGCGGCACGTTTACCGCACTCGCGGTGAAAGCTCCGGGCTTCGGCGACCGCCGCAAGGAGATGCTGCAGGATATCGCGGTTTTGACCGGCGGCAAGGTGATTTCCGAAGAGCTCGGCCTTAAGCTTGAGAACGCGGAGCTCTCTGACCTCGGGCACGCCCGCAAGGTGGTTGCCACCAAAGAGGACACCACCATCGTGGAAGGCCGCGGCGAACCAACTGCCATTTCCGGCCGGGTTGCCGAAATCCGCGCCGCGCTTGAGAAGTCTGATTCTGACTACGACAAAGAGAAGCTCAACGAGCGCCTGGGCAAACTGGGCAAGGGCGTTGCCATCATCAAGGTGGGCGCTGCGACCGAGACTGAAATGGAAGAGAAAAAGCACCGCATTGAGGACGCCTTGGAAGCGACCAAGGCTGCCATTGAAGAAGGCATTGTGCCCGGCGGCGGAGTCGCGCTCCTGCGCGCCATGGATGCGCTTGACCACATCCGCCCCGAGCATGCCGATGAAAAAGTCGGCATAGACATTGTGCGCCGCGCCCTGGAAGAGCCCATCCGGCAGATCGCGTTCAACGCGGGCCGGGACGGAAGCGTTGTCGCGGAAGAGGTCAAGAAGCAGCGCGGGCCAATCGGCTATAATGCAGCCACCAATGCGTACGAAGACATGGTTGGGTCCGGCATTGTTGACCCGACCAAGGTTACGCGCTCCGCTCTGCAGAACGCGGTGTCCATCGCATCCATGTTCCTGACCACCGAGGCAGTCATCACGGACCTGCCGGAAAAGAAAGACGAGCACGGAGGCGGCATGCCGGGCATGGGAGGCATGGGAGGCGGCATGGGGATGATGTAATCAGTTGATTTTTCGGCGGCGCATGTGCTCCCGATTCAGCGGGACCCCCCGCCTGGCCGACACGTAAGTCGGCCAGGCGTACCCGGGTGAATCGTCCGCACATGCGCCACCTCTGTAGAATTCAAAAGACGGCTTCCTTCGGGGAGTCGTTTTTTTGTGGTACAATAAAATCAAACAAAACACATGAAGCGAACCAAAATCATCTGCACCATCGGGCCGGCAACCGAGAAAGCGGCAACGCTTGAGAAACTCGTAAAAGCGGGCATGAACTGCGCCCGTTTGAATTTTTCGCACGGCACCTACGAGCACCACAGCCTGCTCATCAAAAACGTGCGCGCCGTTGCCAAGAAACTCAACGAGCCCATTGCAATCATTCAAGACCTGCAGGGCCCGCGCCTTCGCTTGGGTGAGCTTCCCAAGGACGGTATTGCGGTCAAGCGGGGTGACCGGGTTGCCTTGGTGTACGGAAAGCAGGCAAAGCTTAATCCTGCGCGGGCAGGCATGGTCGTGCTTCCGGTGCAGGAGCCGTTGGGTACCATGGTAAAGGAAGGCGAGGCGATCCTTATTAAAGACGGCTTGGTAGCCATGGCTGCTGTGGAGGTGCACGGCAGCATGGTGATTGCGAAGGTGGAGCAGGGTGATGTGCTCACCTCAAACCGCGGCATCAACCTGCCCGAATCAAATCTGCCGGACATTGTCATCACCGAAAAAGACAAAAAGGACATTCAATTCGGCTTAAAGCAAAAAGTAGACTGGCTTGCCTTGTCGTTTGTCCGCAACGCCCGGGACATCAAGCGCTTGCGCGCGCTCCTTCCGCAAAAAGGGGAGTACCAGCCGCGCATCATCGCCAAAATTGAGCGGGCCGAGGCCGTGGAGAATTTTGACGAGATTCTTGCGGAAGCTGATGCCATTATGATTGCGCGCGGAGATTTGGGCATTGAATTGCCGGCGCGCCAAATTCCGCTCTTGCAGAAAAAATTCATTGAGCTCTCGCGCCGCGCTTCAAAACCGGTGATTGTCGCGACCCAGATGCTTGAATCCATGACCACGAATGCGCGGCCCACGCGCGCCGAGGTCAGTGATGTCGCGAACGCGGTCATTGACCACGCGGACTGCCTCATGCTCTCCAGCGAAACATCCACGGGCAAGTATCCGGTTGAGGCGTGCAAGATGATGGCTGATATTATCACCGAAACCGAAGAATCGCCGTACGATGACCTTCCGCCCCAAGAAGCAAAGCGCTTTACCGTGCCCTCGGTCATCGCGCATACGGCGGATGACGTTACCGAGCACGACCACATCCGCGCCATCATCGTGATGTCCGCGTCCGGGCACAGCGCGCGCTTGGTCGCAAGCGAGCGGCCCGAGGTGCCCATCGTGGCGCTCACCCAGAACGAGCTCGTAGTCAGGCAGCTTGCATTGTCCTGGGGCATTTCGCCGTACCTGATGAAGCGGTATGATAATCTTGATACGCTCATTAACGCGAGCGTGGCATTGGTCAAGCGCGAGCTCAACGTCAAGAAGGGCGAAAACATCATTATCGCGTCCGGCCACCCAACCGGGCCGCACGGTTCATTGAATTTATTGAAAATTCACACGGTATGAAGTACATAAAATTTTTTCGCGAGCTCGCCATTAAGGACATCCCTTTGGTCGGCGGCAAAAACGCATCACTCGGCGAGATGGTGCAAAGCTTAAGCAAGAAAATCAATATCCCGGACGGGTTTGCCGTGACTGCCCAGGGGTATGAGTATTTTTTGGAAAAAGCCGGCATCAATGATGAGATCCGGCGGCAGCTCTTGGGGCTTGATTACCGCGCCAAAAATCTTGACGTGGCAGTCCGCTCCTCCGCGACTGCCGAAGATCTGCCTGATGCATCCTTTGCCGGCCAGCAGGAGAGCTACCTCAATATCATAGGCGAGAATGCGGTCATGGAGGCAGTCAAAAAGTGCATGGCATCTCTGTTTACGGACCGCGCCATCAGCTACCGCGTGGACAAGGGCTTCAGCCGCAAGAAGGTTGCCCTGTCCGTTGGCGTGCAGAAGATGGTGCGCTCGGACACTGCCTGTGCCGGGGTCATGTTCACCCTGGACACGGAATCCGGCTTCCGGGATGTGGTTTTGATCAACGGCTCCTGGGGATTAGGGGAGCTCGTGGTAAAAGGCAAGGTAAGCCCTGATGAGTACTACGTGTTCAAGCCGCTCAGCGGCGCCATGTATTGTCCGAGAAAGAAATTTTGCAGCTTGCCGCATGGGGCATGGCCATAGAAGAGCACTACAAGCGCCCCATGGACATTGAGTGGGCCAAGGACGGCACAGACAGGAAACTGTACATCGTGCAGGCCAGGCCCGAAACCGTGCAAGCGCGGCGGGACGTCCATATCCTGGAAGAATTCAAAATCAAGCGCAAGGGCGAGGTTTTGATTCACGGCCAGGCAGTGGGGTCAAAAATAGGGATTGGCACGCTCCGCGTGATCAAAGACGTGTCCGGGCTTGCCACCTCGGCATTCCGGCCATTGTGGGAACCAAGAATGCGACCGAGCTCCTCAAAACCGGCGCCGTGGCCACGGTCTCGTGCGCCGAAGGGGACGTTGGCTTTGTATACAAAGGAAAAGCATTCTACACCATCATCAAGCACGATCTCCGCGCATTGCCCAAGACGCGCACAAAAATTATGATGAACCTCGCAAGCCCGGAGAAAGCGTTTATGGATTCATTCATCCCGAACTCCGGGGTAGGGCTTGCGCGCGAGGAGTTCATCATCAACACGTTCATCCAGATCCATCCGTTGGCACTCGTCAACTATTCGTCAATTACTGATGCTGATGTCAAAGCCAAAATTGATGCGCTGACCTTGGACTACAAGGACAAGGCGCAGTTTTTCGTGGACAAGCTCGCCGAGGGCGTGGGCCGCATTGCAGCCGCGTTTTACCCGAAAGACGTCATTGTCCGCTTGAGCGATTTCAAGACGAATGAGTACGCGAACCTCATCGGCGGAGCCGCGTATGAGCCGCAGGAAGACAACCCCATGATCGGCTGGCGCGGGGCCTCGCGCTACTACGACGAAAAGTATGTGGCCGGGTTTGCCCTGGAATGCCGCGCCATGAAAAAGGCGCGGCAGGATTTGGGTTTTACCAACATCAAACTCATGGTGCCGTTTTGCCGCACCGTGGAGGAAGGCAAGCAGGTTTTGGATGTCATGCGGAAGCACGGCCTCAAGCGCGGGGTGAAAAATTTAGAAGTGTACGTGATGGCTGAGATCCCTTCCAACGTGATTTTGGCGAAAGAGTTTGCGAAAATTTTTGACGGGTTCTCCATCGGCTCAAACGATTTAACCCAATTGGTGCTCGGGGTTGACAGGGATTCGGAGCTCGTGGCCCACATCTATGACGAGAATAATGCGGCCGTGAAAAGCATGATTTCGGATTTGATTAAGGCGGCTAAGGCAGCGGGCCGCAAGGTGGGCATCTGCGGCCAGGCGCCCTCCGATTACCCGGAGTTCGCGGCTTGGCTTGCCCAAGAGGGCATTGATTCCATGTCATTAACTCCGGATTCCGTGGTTGGGGTGATAGAGCGGGTTGCAAAAGCGGAGAAAAAGCGGTAGAGTGTAGGCTGGCTATAATCCTGACCCTGACGCGGAGAGGTCGCATAGTTGGCCTAGTGCGCGCGCTTGGAAAGCGCGTATACCGCAAGGTATCGAGGGTTCGAATCCCTCCCTCTCCGCCACATTCATGTCCCAAGCGACAGAGCAAATCAAGGACCGCATTGACATTGTTGATGTGGTGCGCGAGTATGTCCCGGAGCTCAAGAAAACGGGCATTAACTGGAAAGCGCGGTGCCCGTTCCACCAGGAAAAGACGCCCTCCTTTACCGTGAATCCGGGCAAGGGCTTTTGGCACTGCTTCGGGTGCGCCAAGGGCGGCGATATTTTTTCGTTCATCCAAGAAGTTGAAGGCATAGAGTTTCCGGACGCATTGCGCATGCTCGCAGACAGGGCGGGCGTAACACTGGAAAAGGCGGACCGCGAACAGGAATCCAAGCGCTCGCGCACCTTGGAGCTTTTGCGGCACGCGGCCAACTGGTACCACCAGGCGCTGTTAAAAGCAAAGAGCGCGGAATACAGCCGCGCGTACATCGCAGAGCGCGCCATTACTGATACAACGCGCGACAACTGGCAGCTCGGGTTTGCGCCGGACGCGTGGGAGGGGGTTTCAACCTACCTAAAGAGCAGGGGATTCAGGGATGATGAAATCGCTTCGGCAGGCATTTCATCAACCAATGACCGCGGCAGCCAATACGACAGGTTCCGCAACCGCCTGATGTTTCCGATCCAGGACGTGCACGGGTCAGTGGTCGGCTTTACGGCGCGCAAACTCAATCAAGAGGATGTCGGAGGCAAGTATATCAACACCCCGGAAACCGAGGTGTACAAAAAGAGCAGTATTTTGTACGGGCTTTCCCAGGCAAAGCAGGAAATCAGAAAGCAGGACCTGGCGGTTATCGTGGAAGGCAACATGGACGTGATCAGTTCGCACCAGGCCGGCGTTACGAACGTGGTCGCATCATCCGGCACCGCGCTTACGCCCGAACACATCAAACTGCTTGCGCGGTACACCAAGAATATCGCGCTCGCGTTTGACCCGGATGCGGCCGGCCAGACCGCGGCTCTGCGCGGGCTTGAGGTGGCGTGGCGGGAGGATATGAGCATCTCGGTCGTCGGCCTTCCCGAAGCCGCTGACCCGGACAACCTCATAAAACAGGACTCAAAGAAATGGCAGGATGCCATCAATCACCGCGTTCCCTTGCTGGATTGGGTATTTGGGCGCGCAACGCGCGAGAACGACATCACTGCTGCCGCCGGGAAAAAGAACGCGGCGCGCTCCATCCTCTCGTGGATTGCGCGCGTATCAGACCCTATTGAGCAGACGCACTATCTGCAGAAACTTTCATCACTCATTCATGTTGATGAAGCGGTTCTGCGCGGGGTGCTCGCAAAACGGCGGCCTGCTCCATCAACCCGGCCTAGACAAGGGCTGCAGCGAGAGCCGAGCCCAAAGCCTCATATTTTGGAACAGGTGAGCGCGCGCGTGTTAGCGCTCATCATCCTGAATCCGGAATACGAGATTGACCCCGCTGTCCTTGCCGGGGAAGCGTTCCAGGAGCTTTACAAAAGGCGCCCGGAATTGTATGATGGCCGTATTGAGCAGCTTGACATAACGCTGCAGGCAGTGGCGCGTTCGGTGCTTATGATTGCCGAAGAGTACCGGTATGCGGCACCGGAGGAAAAGAGCCGCGAATTCAAGAGCTTGGCGCGCCGATTGCATCACCATCATATACAGGGCGAGCTTGGAGAGATCCGCAGCCTCATTACCCGCGCCGAAAGGTCCGGGGACTTAAGCACCCTGGAACAGCATCTTGCCCAATGGCAGCAGCTCAATCAGGAGCTCCAAAAGCATCATGCGTATGCCAACCAAAAAGAAGATGAAAAAACCTAAGAAGAAATCTGCTCCCAAACGGCCGCCGGTTAAAAAAGCCGTTGCTCCAGCTGTTAAGGCGGAGCAGGCAAAGCCCGTGCGGCACCGCACGCCCCGCATGGCGCGCAGAGTCGCGGTGCCAAAATCCATCCCCCGCGGAGGGAAGGGAAGGCGCTCGTCCGGCAAATTTGCCGGGCCCTCGGAGGAAGAAATCGCAAAGCTCGTTGCCAAAGGCAGAGGCCGCGGTTTTATTACGGAAACGGAAATACTGTATTCGTTCCCGGACATTGAGCAGAACATCAGCGCGTTTGAGGAGCTCCTGGATGAGATGGATTTTTCCGGCATTGAGCTCAAAGCCGGGGATGAAGGGCTCCTGGGTTCGGTAAGCCTGCACACGAAAGAAACCACGGTCGTGGAAAAGGAGCAGGCAAAAAAGAAAGAGGTCGCGGAAAAAGACCTCATGCGCTATCTGGACCTCTCGGACATTTCGGCTGACTCCATCCAGATGTATTTGCGCGAAATCGGGCGCGTGCCCTTGCTCAAAAACGAGGAAGAGCTCTCGCTCGCCAAGCGCAAAGAAAAGGGCGATTTAGAGGCAAAGAAAAAATTGATTGAGGCGAACCTGCGGCTCGTTGTCTCCATAGCCAAAAAGTTCACGGGCCGTTCGCTTTCGCTCTTGGATTTGATCCAGGAGGGCAACATCGGCTTGTTCCGCGCCGTGGAAAAGTTTGACTACCGCAAGGGGTTTAAGTTTTCCACGTACGCGACCTGGTGGATTCGGCAGGCCATCACGCGCGCGCTTGCGGACCAGTCGCGCACCATCCGCATTCCCGTGCACATGGTGGAAACCATCAACCGCTACCAGCAGGTTGAGCGAAGGCTGATCCAGGATTTGGGGCGCGAACCCTTGCCCGAGGAGATTGCCGCGGAAATGGGGGAAGAGCTGGAGAAGATCCACCACATCCGCAAGATCAGCCAGGATACGGTTTCTTTGGAAACGTCGGTCGGGGATGATGATGACAAGGATTCCACGCTCGGCGATTTTATTGAAGACGTAAAGACCGTGAGCCCGGATAGGATTGCCTCCATGCAGCTCTTGCGGGACCACGTGAAAATCGCCATAGAACGGCTGACCCCGCGCGAGCAGAAAATTCTGCAGATGCGGTTCGGGCTCTCGGACGGCATTGCGCACACCCTGGAGGAGGTGGGCCAGGAGTTCGGGGTTACGCGCGAGCGCATCCGCCAGATTGAGGCCAAGGCCCTTGAAAAAATCCAGGAAGCTGATACCATGAGGCGGTTGAATGATTATTGACAATCTATCCGGGGTAGCTCAGCGGTAGAGCTGCGCGCTGTTAACGCGTAGGTCGTGGGTTCGAATCCCACCCCCGGAGCCACAAATCAAAAACCAGCCATGAATGGCTGGTTTTTGGATGGCGGTTGCGGTCAGCGCATTTCCCGCGGCTCATTGAACGCAAAGTTGTCCCAGCCGTATGCATCCGGATTAAAGCCTTCGCCGCAGGCAGTTTCAATCAGTGCGGTGCAGATTTGGTAGGGGTCAAGGTTCGCGGCCGGCCGGCGGTCTTCCAGGTAGCCTTTGCCTTTCTGGACCGTGGCCATGGGAATGCGGACCGAGGCGCCGCGGTCGGAAACGCCGTAGCGGAATTCATAGATGCTGCAGGTTTCGTGCTTGCCCGTAAGCCGTTTGTCATTGTCCGCGCCATAGACCCTGATGTGCTGCCTATGGAAGGTTTTGAGCTTTTCGCACGTTTGCTTGATGATGTCCAAGCCGCCCTCTTCGCGCATGGCTCTGATGGAAAAATTCGTGTGTCCGCCGGCGCCGTTCCAGTCGCCGGGCATTGGTTTGGGGTCCAGCATGGCATAGACCTGGAGCTCCTCGCCCAAGCGGTAGAGGAGCCAGCGCGCGATCCACAGCTGGTCGCTCACGGCCAAAGGGCCGAGCGTGCCGATTTGAAATTCCCACTGCGCGGGCATGACTTCCGCGTTGATTCCGGAGATGGAGATGCCGGCCTCAAGGCACGCGGCCAGGTGCGCTTCAACGAGCGGCCGGCCGTGCACTTCATCAAACCCCACGCCGCAGTAGTAGCGGCCCTGCGGGTGGGGAAAGCCGTGCGCCGGCCAGCCCAGCGGCCGGTCTTTGTGGTACAGGGTGTACTCCTGCTCAATGCCAAACAGCGGTTCGTGGTCCTGGAACCGGCGCGCTGTTGCGGCCAAGATGTGGCGGGTGTTGGTCGGGTGCGGAGCGCCGTCCGGATTCAAGACCTCGCACATAACGAGGATGTGCGGGCCTTTGTTGATCGGGTCCGGCACAAAGGACACGGGTTTAAGGGCGCAGTTAATTTGGCTATCAGAGCATTGTACCCGACTTCCCGGGATGAGTCAAAAAAATAGACTTTTTCCGGATGCGATTGTATAGTTGAAGCAAGCCTATGCTATGTGCGTTTCGTTCGCATTACCAACGCGTCCGAGTTTTGTACCAGCGGTACGAGCGCGTTTTGATTCCGGGATTCCTCGTGTTCGGTTTTTTTGTTGATTACATCACCTTCAAAACCATCCAGATATCAACCAGCCTGACGGTGCTTGCATACTACTTCGCGCTCGCCGGAGGCGCCATCGCGTTTACGCACTACTATGACGCTGGTCGCGTTACCGAGAAGTTGCGTTTTGTGCGGTTGTTTGCGCCGCTTGTTATCCAGTACACGTTCGGCGCGCTCTTGGGCGCATCCTTCGTGTTCTACTGGTACAGCGCGAGCTTTGCGGCAAGCTGGCCGTTTATCCTGATTGTTGCGGGACTCATGGTTGGGAACGAAGCTTTGCGGAAGTACATGGTGCGGCCGCAGGTCCAGTTGTTGGCGTACTACTTTATTGCGTTTTCGTTTTTTTCGGTGGCTATTCCGTACCTGTTTAACGGTTTGGGGCCGCGGCTGTTCCTGCTTGCCGGACTCGCGAGCCTTGTATTTTTTATTTTTTATGCCTGGTTTGTAGCCGCGGCAAACAAAAAGGCGTCAGGTACCTTTTCCTGGGTGTTTGGAATTTTTACGGTGATGAACGCGCTCTATTTTGCGAACATCATTCCGCCCATACCGTTGTCATTGCGGGACGCCGGAGCGTACCATGAGGTGCGGCGTTCAAACGGGGGATACATTCTGCGGACGGAACACGAATCCGTCTGGCAGCGCCTGGCTCCCGGGCAGACCGTACGCCTTGGCCCGCGAGAGCGCCTGTACGTGTACACGTCCATTTTCGCGCCTGATGATTTGCGGACCAGCATCTATCACCAGTGGCATTACTACAACGAATCAACCGGAGCATGGGAGAAGCGCGACCGCCTTTCGTTCGCCATTACCGGCGGCCGGAGAGAAGGGTACCGCGGGTATTCCGCAAAGAGCGCGGTTGATGAAGGCAGGTGGCGCGTATCCGTTGAGACTGACCGCGGCCAGGTCTTGGGGCGCGCTACGTTCACTGTCCAAAGGGTTGATGCGGCGCCAAAGCTTTTAGAAATAGCACGATGAGTGTAGATCAAACGCCGCAAGAACATGGCGTATCGGCCTGTAGCCTGGTGCCGATAATGAGGCGATAGGGGACACATACTGCCAAGAGGCAGTATGTGTTTTTGTTTGATAATAACCCAATAATAAGGGGATTATCGCCCGTATCGGCAGTATATTGGGCGCGCATGGATTGCATCAGTCGCCTGATTTAGAAAGCAGGCGCGCGATTGATCGCGCGGCTGTGGTGATTTGGAAAGATGTAGGCTCCGGGTTCCGGCTGTTTTGTCACAAGTGCGAACGCGCGAACGCGCGGCGTCCCGAACGCCCGGGGGGAGCCTTTGGCGCTCTTGGCCGAACCTCTTGGCCGGCGTTTTTGAGCGGCGCCGATACCGCGCGATACGGCTGTGGATAATTCGCTTGTTTTCATTTACTTATCAAGCAGAAATTATGGTAGAATAACTTTGAATATCGGGCGTATCGGCACGCTGTTGAGCTCAAAATAAAATGCTAAAACAAACCTTTTACACGCTTTCGGAAATCGCGCCAAAAACTCCCTACAGTGCGGAGTACCTTTCCCTGCTCGCGCGCAAGGGAAAGCTTCGCGCGGTCAAAATGGATGCCGCATGGATGACGACCGAGGATTGGGTTGAAGAATACCAGCAATCAATCGCGGTTACAGAACCGGTATCGGGCGTATCGGCCGGCGGAAACTATCTTTCGGCTGCCGAGGCCGCAGAAGGGACGCCCTACGGAAGCGAGTATCTCGCGCTCCGCATCAGGCAGGGAAAAATCCGCGGCGAGAAAATCAACGGCCGGTGGCACACGCGCAGGGAGTGGGTTGAGGAGTATGTTGCAGGAATTTCCAATCCAGCATCCAATGTACGCGGGCTGGATACTCTTGATTTTGGCGTCCGCGCCGCTTGGAAAGCGTCCGCGCCGCTAAGGAGGGCCGCGGCCGCTGATAACGCGCGGTTTTATCCCACCCGTTTGCTCGCAGCAGGCCTCACCGCAACCATTGCGTTCCTGTTCGTTGCTCCGCCCCAGGTGTGGGCGCACTGGGGCGTGTCCGCGTCCTTGGCCGTAACCCGTTCGTTTGATCTTGGAGCGGACGGCGCAGCACGGGCCGCCAGACAACTTGCCGCGAACCCGCGGTTCACCGAACCCCTCTCCCGGGTCCAGGCCGCAGCGCGCCTTGGCGTTATGTCCCTCTCGCTCCTCAACCGTACCCAGCATACAGCCTCTGAACGCCTTGCATCCCGCTTTGGGTTGGATACCGCGCCCCGAAGCGGCGCGGACGCTCCTTTTGGCGGCCGCGACGCTTTTGAACAGAAGGGCGGCCCCGCCGCCGCTAGCGTCGGGGCCGCAGCCGCCTTGGGGGTCGGAGCCGGCGGACAAGTGGCGGGAGCGTTTGGCGTTCGTTTGCTCGCGCCTAAAACGTTCTCATTCTCCGGCGCGCTCACCCGCGCCCTTGCCCTCCCCGGGACGAGCCTCAAGGGCGCCATCACCTTCCTGAATCCCAATGACCTCGCAGTGAACCTGGCGCGGCTCTCCGGGAATGCCATAGAAGCGGGCCAGTCCCTGGCACAGCTTGACCTTGCAACCGGCATCACCCAATCCGTATCCCAGCTCTCCTCAAGGATCAATGCCATCTCCATTCTCCAGCCCGCAGGCCAGTACGCAGTGTCATTGCGAGGCGGCGTGGACGCTCCAGGCGGCCGCGACGCTGATGGACAAAGCGTCCCCGCCGCCGAAGGCGTCGAGGCCGCACCGGTCTTTGGCCCGTCCCGCCTGGGAACCTCGTCTGACGGCACCCTCATGGTGGGAACCCTTCCCCTGCAGGCAGCTGCAAACACGTTCACAAACCAAAACAATCCG